>DUBO01000013.1:20499-35460 GCA_012960245.1 Candidatus Binatota bacterium
GGAAGCGGCCGAGGCGGCCGACACCGACAATTTTATCCGCGGACTGCCCGATGGTTACGATACAGTTATAGGCGAGAGGGGTGACACCCTTTCGGGCGGACAGCGACAGAAGATCGCCATCGCCAGGGCCATGATAAAGAACCCAAGCGTGTTGATACTAGACGAGCCCACGGCTTCGCTCGACGCCAGTTCTGCGGCCCAGCTCAACCGCACACTCCGGCGCCTGTCGCGACACAGGACCACCATTCGCGTGGGCCACCGCCTTTCGGAGCTCCGGAACAGCAATCTCATACTGGTGATAGAAGATGGACGTGTAACGCAGTCGGGTAAGCACGAGGAGCTGGTGCAACAGGATGGCTGGTATAGGAAGGTCTACCGGTTGCAGTCGGGTGAGCCGACGCTGCTCGCCAGCGTTGCGCCGGATGGGGGAGGTTCAGTTGCAGAGAAGAGATAGTAGGTTGGTCTTGCAGGCGGGACGCACCAGCCTGGCACCGCTGATGTTGATTGTCGCGGCGGGCCTGGCCACGGCGGTTATGCTGGTGCTGGGTACGCTGTCTTTTTACGACAAGACCGCCGAGCTGAAGCCGGTGATCCTACCCTACGATATATTCTGGTGTGCCAAGGACGACCACTGCGAGGTCGTCGACCAGGTGGGCTGTTGTCCTTGTGAGCAGGGCGGTGCCCAGGCCGCCGTGACCCGCTGGCATCGCGACGACCTCAGGCGTTTTATCAAGGACGCGTGCAGGGAAGAACCGGTGTGCGTGCAGTTAGACCTGTGCCGCGCCGACGCCGAGGCGGTGTGCAGGGATCGCCGCTGCGCGATCGAGTACTCGGACGACTGACGGCGCTGGGATCGGAGTAACGAGGGTGGGAAAAATAGCTTATCTGCTCAAGGTGTTTCCGCGCGTGTCGGAGACCTTTGTCATAAACGAAATCCGCGCGGTGGAGGATGCCGGCGAAGAGGTGTCGGTGTTTTCGCTGCACCACAACCTCGACGGTCCGGTCACGCACGGGATACTCGACGAGCTCAAGGCCGAGGCCGTGTACGTTGAAGACAGCGACGCTGGTCTGACCGAGAAGAAGCACGCCCGCCGTCGCCTCGAGCAGGAGCTGGCCGTGCTGTGGCCCCTGCCTCCGCAGCCCTTGCGCGAACGCCTGCTGCCGCGCAAGTACGTGCGGCTCGCCACCTGCCTGGCGCAGCTCGTGGTAGAAAACGACATAGACTGCCTGCACGCCCACTTCGCATCGCGGGCCGGTCACGTGGCGGCGCTGGCCTCGCGCCTGGCCGGCGTGCCTTACAGCATCACCGCGCACGCCAAGGATATTTACCACGACGAAGTCGACCAGGAAGTGCTCAGGTGGAAGATCGCCGGCGCCAGCTTCGTGGTGACCGTCACCGACTATAACCTCAGGCACCTGCGTGAGCTGGTGGCTGACATTCCCGGTGCCCCCGAGAAGATCGTCCGCCTGTACAATGGCGTGGACCTCGAGCGCTTCAAGGCCTGCGAACCGGCGCAGCTCGCCCGCCCCAGGTGCGTGGCGGTGGGCCGCCTGGTTGAGAAGAAGGGTTTTCACCACCTCGTTGATGCCTGCCGGGCGCTTGTCGATCGCGGCTACGACTTTGATTGCGTGATCGTGGGCGGTGGCGAGAAAGAAGAAAGCCTCAAGGCCAAGGTCGCATCGCTGGGCCTGGAAGACACGGTGATTTTTGCCGGTTCGGTGACCACCGAGGAAGTGGGCGACTACCTGCGGGAATCGACCGCGACCGTGTTGCCCTGCATTGTTGGCGGCGACGGCAACGTGGACGCGTTGCCCACGGTGTTGCTCGAGGCAATGGCCACCGCGCGGCCGCTGGTGTCAACCGCTCTGTCGGGCATACCCGAGATAATAGACGACGGCGAGAACGGCTACCTGGTCGAGCCCGACGACGTCGCTGGCCTGGCCGATGCCCTCGCGCGCCTGTTCGACGATCCCGGACGGGCCGCAGCCATGGGCGTGGCGGGCAGAAAAAAGGCCGAGCGCTTGTTCAGCCTCAAGGTCAACGCCGGCCGTCTGCGCGACATGCTGCGGCAGGGCCTGCAGGGAGGCGAAGTCCAGTGAGGCGTCGTCGCCACGTTGTCTATGTCTGCATGGACCGGGGAGTGCCGGTGGGCGGCTACAAGGGAGCCTCGGCCCACGTTGCCGAGCTGACGAACGCGCTCGTCGACCTGCGTTGCGACGTACACATCGTGGCTGCCCGCAGCACGGGCGACGCCTCGAGCACCTATGTGCAGGTGAGTGACCTCGGGGCCGAGCGAAGCAGCCGGCGGTCCAAGGCTTCGCTGTCGGCCGGTGCCAAGGGGCCGCGCGAGCAAGCGGCCGCCACCGAGGCGCGCGGGATCATGCTCAACGAGACGGTCAGCCGCACGCTTGAAAAGATTCACAAGCGCCGCCCCATACACGCGGTGTACGAGCGCTACTCGCTATGGAACTACTCGGCGGTCAAGTTCGCGCGCGCAGCCGCTGTTCCTCACCTGCTGGAGGTCAACGCACCCCTGAGGGAGGAGCAGCAGCGTTACCGCAGGCTCGAAAACCCTGGGCTGGCGCGAACCCTCGAGCACTATATTTTCTCCAACACTGACAGGCTCATCGTGCCTTCGAGCCAGCTCAAGCCCTGGGTAGTAGAGCACGGCTGCGCGCCGGGCCGGGTCAGGGTGATACCAAACGCGGCCGACCCCGAACTGTTTGCCCGGGTGGCGAGCAGCCGAGAGCAGCTCGAGCGCGAAGCGGGGACCTTTGTCCTCGGCTTCCTGGGTAGCCTCAAGCCCTGGCACGGATTGGACGAGCTGCTGCGGGCCTTCAGGCTGCTGCACCGCAAGGACAACAGTTACCGGCTGCTGGTGGTCGGCGAGGGGCCGTTGCGCCGCGAGCTCGAGCGCTCGGCGCGGTCGATGAAGATATTTTCGGCCGTGACCTTCAGTGGCCACGTCGAACACGACGAGATCCCGGCCTGGCTTGCACGCATGGACGTGGGCATGGCCCCTTACCCCAGGTTGGCCGGCTTCTATTTTTCGCCGCTCAAGGTTTTTGAATACATGGCCGCTGGCCTGCCCGTGGTCGCCTCGGACACCGGCCAGATAGCCGAACTGTTTACCGACCGTCGCAATCTGCTGCTGCATCGCCCCGGGGCCGTGCGCGAGATCGCCGACCGGGTGGAGACCCTGCGTGGCAAACCGTCTCTATCGGTAAAGCTGGCAGCCGAGGCGCGCAGGATGGTGAACAGGCGATTTACCTGGCGTCGCAATGCGGAGCGGGTGCTCGACATGGCCGACCGGGTCTCGGCAGTCGCTGGCACCGCGGCCAGGGCAAAGGGCAAACGCAGATGAAAAACAGCAAGCTGAAGCCCGAGACCATGCTGCGACTGCTCGACGCCGATCGCATGCGCCGCGCTTTTCGTCGCCTGCCGATTCTCGAAGGGCGCGAGATAGAAAAGGTCACGCTGTCTTCAACCTGGATAAAACCGGGTCGTTATTTTAACGGTCACTACCTGTTGCAACTTGGCGACGGAGAATTCCTGCGGGCCTCGGCCTTCGCGGTGGGTCACAAGCTGGCCAGTCAACTCGTGGACAAGCTCGGCGACCACAGCTGCAACGGCGCTGCCAGTCCCTCGTGTGCCCGCTGCTCGTCGTTGGCCCACCGCGACCTGCTGCTCACCTTGTTTCCCTATGACTATCGCTTGCCCACGCTGGAGCGTTGTCTCGACGCCAGACTGGTGAGAGCCGAGGCCGGTCCCGACTTTCCGTTGACCGGCTGCGAGGTCATCGCCTACCGCCCGGGTGTGCGTTGCCAGATGCGTTATCGCGACGCCAGGGGTGGCAAGGTCTACGGCAAGGTTTCTTTTCGCCGCGGCACGCCCGACCGGGTGTTCGAAGTGCAGCGGCAGGCCTGGGAGTCTATCAACAGCCGCGCCAGCGGTTTTCGCGTGCCCCGTCCGCTCGCGTTTCTCCCCGGGCTGGGCTTGAGCCTGGTGGAAGCCGTGGACGGTTTTTCGCTCGACGAGGTACTGAGAACCGGCGACGGACTGGACAACTCGATCAAAAAAATAGCTTCGGCGCTTTCGGGGTTTCATGCCCTCGAGGTCGACGGGGCCGAGCGGTTGTTCGGTGTGGAACAGGAGATAGAGCTCCTGGTTTCCTGGGTCGATTTTCTTCCCACGCTTTACCCGGCGTGGGGTGAGGCCGTTGCCGAGCTGTTTGAGCAACTCAAGGCAGTGGCGCCGGCTGCGGTTGAGCCAGACGCGGTGTTGCACAGGGATTTTTATGACAAGCAGGTCATCCTCACCGACGGCGACCCGGTGCTCTTAGACATGGATACCACCTGCAGGGGAGACCGCGAGCTCGATCTCGGTAACTTCTGCGCGCACCTGCGACTGCGGGCCGTGCAGTGGGACGAGCACGAGAGATCGGCCGAACTCGAGCGCTTGTTTCGCGACGCCTACCCGGTCGAAGCGAGGCAGGATCGCTTGTCCTGGTACACCGCAGCGACCCTTCTGCGGCTGGCTTGCAACTTCTCGCTCAGGCCTCGTTGGCAGAAGCTCGTTGACCCGCTGCTCGACGAGACGCGCGAGCAGATCGCGAGGGCGGGAGGCTGACGTGAAAAACCGCCTTCTGTTTTACTCCCACGATACCTTCGGACTCGGACACTTTCGTCGAAGCCTGACGGTGGCGTCTCACATCGCTCGGCGCGTGGATGACGTGACCGCGCTGATGCTCACCGGCCTCGACTCGGCCGCGAGTTTTGAGGCTCCCCACGGCGTTGATTTCGTCAAGCTGCCCGGGGTATGGAAGTCGGGAGACGAACACTACTCGAGTCGCCACTTGCGGGTGAGTTTCTCGCGCGTGCAACGGCTCCGGGAGCAACTGGTGCGCAGCGTGGCGAGGGCTTTTCACCCGGCCATGTTCGTGGTCGACAACGCGCCGCTGGGAGTGCACAACGACCTACTGCCGACGCTCCGCTATTTAAAAAAACGCCAGCCCGGCACCCGGGTGGTCCTGACGCTGCGCGACGTCCTCGACGATCCCGGCAGCATCGTGGCCAGCTGGAAGAAAAACGGTGTCTACGAAGCCCTCGAAGAATACTACGACGAGATCTGGGTGGCTGGTTGCCGCGAGGTTTTTGACCCGGTGTCGCTGTACGAGTTTTCACCCGCGGTGGCCGAGCGCACCCGGTTCTGCGGTTACGTGGCGCGTAAGCCCCGGCAAGAAGAAACCTCTGACATCATAGAGGAGTTTTCGCTCGAGCAACGACCCTTTGTAGTTGTCAGCTGCGGCGGCGGCGGCGACGGTGTCGAGCTGGTGGATTCGTGGATAGAGGCCGGTCGACGCCTGGCCAGGGACGGCATACGTTCGGTCGTATTCCTGGGGCCCGACATGCCATCGGCGGACCGACGCGAGCTGAGGCGTCGTATGCTGGCCTGTGGCGACGACTTCCTGGTCTTCGACTATCGGCCCGACCTCGTGTGTTTTCTGGGCCTGGCAGCGGCCAGTGTTTCGATGGCCGGCTACAACACGGTGTGCGAGCTGCTGTCGCTGGAGGTTCCGTCGGTGCTGGTGCCTCGGGTTGAACCCCGCGTCGAGCAGTTGCTGAGGGCGCGGGCTTTTGAGAAAAACGGCATGGTCGAAGTTGTTGAGCCTCATCAACTGGGGCCCGACAGCCTGGAGGCCGCCGTGCGGCGTTGCCTGCAGGCCCGCGCGTCCGGGCAGGCGGGTGGTTTGCCAGAGGGCGTAGATTTTTCGGGATTGAGACGAATGGAACGACAGGTGCGAAGGCACCTGCAAAGGAAAAATGACTGATGAAATTGACCGATGAATTGAAAATGGCGATGGTGGTTGCGGCGGCGGTTACAGTGGTAGTGCTTAGCGTTGCGGGCCTGGCTGGGACGGCGATGGCCGGTGGTGAAGACCCGACCTGGAAGGGCGATATAAACCTCTGGCAGGGCTACACCGACAACGTCCGCTACGCTCAGCCCGGTCCCGACGTGGAAGGCGCGTGGTTCACCAGGGCCAATGCGCGCCTGACCCGGCGTACCGGGTCCGACCTTGCCTGGGTGCCGGACCTCGTAACGGCCGCGATCGATGGACGGGTGTTCGGCGAGTCATCGACCAGGGATTCGGTCACGCTGGGGGGGCGCGCTGTTTATGAAACCGACGTGGCCGACCTGTTCGCCGGTTATGGATACACCCCGCAGCGGCTTCGCCTTGAAGACCGCGACGGAGGTGACGACGTGCACTACTCCAAGCACGCGGTGGTGTTCGGTGTTGAGCGTAAGTTTGGGGTGAGCAGGGCCTGGCGCGTCAGGGCACTCTACGAAAGGGACCGGGACGAGTACGAGAGCGACAACGACCCGCGTGACTCTGAGGCCTGGGCGGGCCGACTTGGCTTGCGCTGGCATTACCACGAACTGTTTATTCCGAGGGCCTATTTCAAGTACGTTGAGCGCGACGCCGTTGATGACAACTACGACCGCGAAGACGTGCGCATCGAAGTGGGCTTCGACAGCAAGTTGCCAGCCGGGGTGGAGGCCAGCCTGCGCTACCGGCGTTCGGACCGGAAGTACGTCGTGGCGGGCGCCAGTGGCCCCTTTGGCTCCAACAGCAACTTCGGACGTACAGACGATATTGATACCTATCGCGTGGGGCTCGAGTTGCCGCTGCCCTGGGTAGACGGCTTGGTCCTGGAGATGAACTACAAGTACAGGGATTCGTCTTCGAGCAGGACCAGTCGTAACTATCACGTCAACGAGTACGGACTGGGACTCGCCTGGGGTTTTTCGAGTAAATCGGAAGAGGGCTGATGGTGGCAGGTACTTATGCAGGCAAGCGCTCGGTGCGCGTGAGTACGCTCACCGTCATCGCGCCGCTGCTGCTGGGCCTGCTGGTCGCTGGCTGCAGCGATCGCCCGGCGGAACCAGCGTCACCGTCGGTGCTCGTGGTCTGCATAGACACCCTGAGGGCCGACGCGCTGGGGGTCTACGGCGCGTCGCCTGCCGGTTCGCCCGTGCTTGACCAGCTCGCGGCCGACGGCCTGGTTTTCGATAACGCTTTCAGTACCTCTTCGTGGACGCGGCCGGCGGTGCCTTCGCTGCTCACCGGCCTGTTTCCTTTTCAGCACGGCATGCTCGAGACCCACGACGACGGCGTCGACGTACTGCCCGACAGCGTCCAAACCCTGGCCGAGCACCTGTCGGCTGCCGGCTATCGCAGCGCGGCCTTCGTTCAGAATGATCACCTGCGACGTCGTTACAGCAACCTCGACCAGGGCTTTGCCACCTACGTTGACGACGCCGGCAAGGCGCCGCTGATAGCCCAGCGCTTTCTTTCGTGGCTCGACCAGGCCGACGATAGGCCGTTTTTTGCCTACCTGCATTTTCTCGACGTGCACTGGCCCTACGAGCCCATCGGCCTGCTGGGCAGTCGCGGCATCAGCGATGCTGACAGGAACAGGGTTGCGTCCTGGGGCGTGGAGTCCCGGCGTTGGTGGTTGCTGAGGGAGGGCGTGCGCGACGGCGAACTGGAGCTGGACGACACAGATCTCGCGCTGCTGCGCAGGCTTTACCAGGCCGAGCTCACCGAGCTGGACGCGGTGCTGGGGCACCTGTTCGAGGTCCTGCGCGCGCGCGGGATCTGGGACGAAATGCTGGTCATCGTTACCTCTGATCACGGCGAGGGTTTCATGGAGCACGGCAGGCTCGACCACGGTTATGCCCAGTATGACGAGCTGCTCAGGGTTCCGCTTATACTTCGCCTGCCGGCCTCGCGCGGTCGAACCGGCCGGGTAGAAAACCAGGTGCAGATCGTTGACCTCACGGCCACGGTGCTGGAGCTGGCCGGGATTTCGGGCGAGCTTCCGTCGGGCAGCAGGTCCCTGTTGCAGGCGGCAGGCGGCGGTGAGCAAAGGCAGGTGCTGGCCCAGGAGACCCACGGCAAGCAGACCTGGACGGCGCTCAGGCGTGCCAATTGGAAGTACCTGCGCAAAGAGCATCAAGGTGGCGGGGCACGCAGGCGCACGCTGCCCGCTGACCTGGTGGTAGGTGACCGCGTGCGCGCGAAAGGCGTTTTCGTTGGGGGGCGTTTCCTGGCCGACGAAGTGAAACGGGTCTCCCGGGGAGACGAGGACCTCGAGATCCGCGCTCCGCTGGCGGCCCTGGTCCGCGACCCGGGCGTTTTTGAGATCATGGGATTGAGTGTACAGGTGGATCCCGATGTTCGTTTTGACGATGGCGAAGGCCGGTCGCCCTTTGATCTCTTGTCCCCCGGCGACTGGGTGCGCGTAGACGTCGAGTGGAAGGGGCCCTCGTTGCGGGCCGACCGGGTCGCACTGCTGGCCGGCGAATCCGAGCGCGTGCTCGAGCAGGAGGGTGTGGTCACGGCCTTCGGCGTTGACACGAACGGGGTTGTCAGGCTCCAGCTGGGTGGCCGCGAGGTGGTGGTCAACGAGCAAGCCGAGTGGAAAAATTTCTCGCCAGACCAGGAGGTGATCTACGAATCCGGGCGCGCGGAACCGGCCCTGCGCGAAGAGTTATACGATCTCGCCGCGGATCCCGGCGAACAGGTGAACCTGGCCGGAAAAAACACTGGCAAGCTGGCGGAGATGGCCACTGCCCTGGCTGCCTTGCAGGCCTCGCTGGCCGAAGCCCCAAGGCACAAACGCGCGGGAGCGCTCGACGAGAAGACCCGCCGTCGCTTGCAGGAAATGGGTTACCTGGAGTAATAAGAGGCCATGCGCATAGCCTACGTATCAGCTGACCGCGGAGTGCCGGTTGTCGGCTCGCAGGGCAGCGCCGTGCACGTGTCGTCCATGGTCGCCGCTCTGGTCGAGCGCGGACACGACCTGACGGTTTTCACGGCTCGTCCGCCGGCCGACGCCAGTGCATCAGCGTGCCCGGTGGTAGATCTCACCGGCGATCCGCTGCTCGAAGAGTTGCGCCGCATGGTGGCCAAGCGCAGCCGCGAAGCCGGCGAGGAGACTACGCGGGCTTGGGAAGTGTACAGCCTGCTGCTCAACCAGACCTTGTTGGAAAAACTCGAGGCTGATACGCAGGGTTTCGACCTGGTGTACGAGCGCCACTCGTTGTGGTCGTTTGCGGGCCTGCAGTATGCCCGGCGCCGCGGCGTGCCCTTGTTCCTGGAGGTCAACGCCCCGTTGGCCGCGCAGCAGGCCGACTACCGTCGGCTCGAACTCGAAGACACCGCCGACGCTGTTGCAGGCATGGTTTTTCCCGGTGCCGACCGGGTGCTGGTTACCTGTCCGGCGCTGATCGACTACGCGCAGTCTTTCGGCGCGTCACGACGGCAGACACGGGTGGTGCCCTGCGGTGTAAACGAGGATCTGTTTGCCTGGGAGGACCGCGACATGTCGCGCGCCAAGGGTGAGTTCGTGATCGGGTTTGTCGGCAGCCTCAAGCCCTGGCACGGCGTTGACAGGTTGCTGAAGGCTTTCGGCCGCCTGGCCGCCGACGACCCGGCCTACCGCTTGCTGGTGGTGGGCGACGGGCCACTGCGCGGAGAGATCGAGGATTTTGCGGCCAGGTATTCGCTGGCTGACCGCATCGAGATGACCGGCGCGGTGGAACACGGCGAGGTGCCGGCCCTGCTCCGGCGCATGGACGTGGGCGTTGCCCCTTACCCCGAGCTCGAGGATTTTTATTTCTCGCCACTCAAGGTGTGGGAGTACGCGGCCGCGGGCTTGCCCATAGCGGCAAGCAACATCGGCCAGTTGGGCGACCTGTTTCCCCACCACGAGGCGGCGCTGCTGCACAGCCCGGGACGAACCAGCAAGCTGGTTCGAAATATCGCCCGGCTGCGCTCCGACCCGAAGCTGGCAGAAAGACTGGCGCGCAGGGCCAAGCAGGTCGCTCGGCGGCACAGCTGGTCGAGGATAGCGGGGCGCGTGCTCAACCTGGCCGAGAAGTCAGTGGAGCGTCACTCCCGCGCTGGCTGATCGGCGTCCTGGCGATCGAACGTGCGCTTGGCGCGATCGACGAGTTCTGTCACCGAGTCGTGATCGCTGCGCAGGGGATACTGTTCGCCAGCGTCCTTGTCGAGATCAAACACCAGCACGCGGTGACTGCTCGCCGCCGTGCTGTTGTGGGGATGGATGAGGCGCACCTTGTCGCGCCCTTCCCGGTAGGCGAGCCTTTGGTCGGCCAGGCCCCGGGTTTCAGTTATCACCGGTCGAGCGGTTGGCTTCTTACCGGAGAGCAGCGGCAGTAGCGAGCGTCCGTCACGTTTGACGGATGGCGGCGCGACGCCGGCCAGCGCTTCTATACTGGGGGCAAGATCGACGAGCGAAACCGGGGAGCTGACGCTTGCAGGCATGTGATCGAAGCTGTCGGCGTCGGGCCAGAGGAATACCAGCGGCACGTGCACCTGTTCTTCGAATACGTCGTGCCCGTGACTGTAGCCGTTGTGCTCGAAGAACTCCTCGCCGTGGTCAGAGGTAAATACCACCAGCGTGTTGTCGCGCAGGCCGGCTTGCCGCAGGCCGTCGAGCAGGCGCGCAAAAATGCGGTCGCCCTCGCGCACTTCTTCGTCGTAGCGGGCCAACAGCTCGCGGAGGCCGGGGCTGTCACGGCGCCAGGCGTTGGCCGTGTCGCCGTTGCCCAGCTGCAGCAGGTCCACGTGCGACCAGGCAGGAGCCTCGGCAGAAGGAGGGTCGAAGTAGCCGTGCCCGTACAAGGGCCAGTGAGGCTCGACCACGTGGACGTAGGCAAAAAACGGTGCATCGGCTTTTGAAATCCAGTCCAGCGCCGCCGTCACTACCACGTCGCCCGAGACCTTGTGTGTGCGCCAGGCCTGGGCACGCCTGAACGCGTCCCAGTCACGCCCGCCCAGTAGCAGCTCGTAAAGCAGCAGCGAGCGCGAAAGCTGTCGGTGTCCGCCGGCGACGAAGTAGTTGTCAAAGCCTTCACTGAAACCCTCGCCCGACACCAGCCCGTTGGCCACGAAAGCGCCGCTGCGGTAGCCGGCACTGGAGAAGCTGGAGGCCATGCTCCAGGTCCCCGCGGGGGGGGCGAGCATGGTATTGTTGGCTCCCCACGACGAAGCGCGGCGCGCCGAGAACAGGGATTTTACCGAGGGGATGGTGCTCGGCGCTGCTGTCACGGCGTTGTTGAAGACCGTCGCGCGCCCGCGGATTTCAAGATCGAGGCGAGGCGTGGTGTCGATTTCGTATCCCGGGCCCACGTGATCGGCGCGCAGGGTGTCGACCAGGAACACGACGACGTTGGTCGTCCCAGGTGCCCGGGCGACGCCGACAGTGGGAGCGGCAGGGGAGCGCCCGCCCACGGCAGCCGCCAGCACGACTACCGACGCGACGAGGGTGGTCACAAGGCCGGTCAGCGGGCGCCCGAGCAGCCACAGGAGCATCCCCGCCGCCGCGGCGGCCAATAACCACGACCTCGGATCTGTCGCGCTGGCCTGGATTGTTACGAGGAGAACGCCGTACCAGCAGCCCGCGGCCAGGACGGCCAGCAAGCGTGCCGTCGCCGCTCCCCGGGCCGCCACGAGACGGTTGAGCACGACCGTGGGCGGTAAGGAAAGCAGCACCGAGGTGATCAACAGCGCGGCGTAGCCTGCCTCCGGTGCCCAGCCGGCACCCTGCGCCAGTGCGTGTACGGGAGAGGCGAGCAGCAGTAGCAGGCAGCCGGCAATTGCCGCCGAGCTTATCGCACCGGCCGCCGCGGGCGTTCTGGTGCCGGGCGCGCCACCACCACCGACGAGGAGGCCGGCGACCATCGATGCGCTGGCGGCTGCCGCTGCGCTGGCTGCGGCTAGCGCTAACAGCCGCAGCAGGGCCGGGGAAGCGAGCACCTCGCGGGGCGTCCAGGGGTGCACCAGCTCAAACAGCAGCACCGGGAGCCACAGCAATACTGCGGCCGGCAACACGGCGGGCCACAGCAGGCTGCGACTTTTCACCCCTGTTGCCCCGCGCGGTTGCGGTACAGCTCTCCGCTGACGGCAGCGGCCATCGCAGTTTCGTTGAGAGCGCCACCGAGAAACACGTTGACCTGTTGCGCGGCCGAGACCGGATCCCGCACCGTGGCAGCGTAGTCCAGGTAGAGCACCCCGGTGCCGGTCGCTGCGTTGAGCCTGCTCTTGACCTGCTCAAGGTGGCGGCCGAAGAGCTCGGCAAGGCGACCGTCATCGGCGTTTCCGGCCAGCTTGCCCCGGTTGCCCAGCATGCGGCGCTGCGAGGCCAGCACTTCGGTCATGTCGCGCAGGACAAAGAGCACGCGGTAGTCAAGGTCGGCGGGCAGGTGCTCGAGCAGGGCTGAAATCACCTTGACCGACCGCCCCCGTGCCCGGTAGATGCACGAGGCGTCGTCGGCGAGCTTCCTGATCGGCTCGTACTCGAAATAGCCGTGCGGGTTGTCGTCATCGGCCTCGCGCTTGCCGTCGCTCAGGGGTTCGATTCCGCCGGCCCCGAGCATGCGCATGAGCATCGAGGTGCCCGAGCGTGGCAGGCCCGAGACGATTGTCACAAAGCTTTCATTAACCGCTGCCGGCACAACCTCACTGTAGTTTGAAGAGCGCTCGGCGCCAAGTGAGCGGCGTGCTGCTGCCGCCCGCGCTCGGAGGGAGGCTGCTTGGGGGTGCGTGCGTAACGTGATAGCGCCTGTGTTATGGGTGATTCTGCCGAACTGCTGGTGTGGCTGGACATGGAGATGACCGGTCTGGACCCGGCCACCTGCGTGCCGATGGAAGTGGCCGTGATCGTGACCGATGGTCAGCTGGTCGAGATCGAGAGCGCGCAGTGGCTCGTGCAGACGCCCGTCAACAAGATCGAAGAGATGGACCCGTTTGTCGAGAAGATGCATACCGACAACGGACTCACCGAGCGCGTGCTTGAGGCCGGCAGGCCGCTGGAGGAGGTTGATCACGATCTCGTCGAGGTCATCGGCAGGCGATGCCCGGATGGTAGGGCCATCCTCGCTGGCAACTCGATCCACCAGGATCGACGTTTTATCAGGCGCTACTTTCCCAGGCTCGAACAGATCCTGCACTACCGGATGGTGGACGTGAGTTCGATAAAGGAAATCGCCGAGCGTTGGTACGGCAAGGACGCGGGGTACGACAAGCCCGACAGTCCGCACACCGCGTTAGCCGATACCCGGGCTTCGATAGAAGAACTCAGGTGGTACCGCGAGCGCTACTTCCGCAGGCGCGACGCGGTCGCCCAGGACAAGGGCGAGTAGACCCCGCACGAGTTTGCAACCGGGCCGACCCGTTTAGGCCTACATCCTGCCGTCGGTTATGTTCCAGGTGAGCACATCGGCGTCGAGCTTGCCCAGCAGGCTGCGCTTGAACCCCTTGCCCGTCCAGTCGTAACGCTTGAGCTCGCGCTGGTCGTCGGCGGCCACGTAGAGCTCGGTTCTGCCGTCGCCGTCGAGGTCGGTTGCCCACGCTGCGTGTTCAAAACCCGAGGAGTTGTTGTCCACCAGGGTTCGCGTCCAGGCGGTTCCGGCCGGTGAGCCCGGGGCGGGTGGTGCAAAATGATAAACGCCGGTCTTCATGGACGCGGCTATGAGCTCGGCGCGTCCGTCGCCGTCAAAATCACCGGGCACCAGGAAGCGGGTCTGCCTGTCGTCTATGGTGCCGAGCACCGAGTGTGAAAAACTGCCGTCGGCGTTGAGCGTGTACTGCCTTATTTCAACCGGGTGGGCAATACGCTTGTCGGCCCCGAGCTCGGCCTCGAGCACCGAGAACAACTCCGAGCGTCCGTCGCCGTCGAGGTCGGTCGCGAGGATTTCCTTGGCGTGGGTGCCCTCCTGTTTCTCTACCCAGCTGCGATCGTAGGAGCTGCCGTTCCAGCGGTACATCACCACGCCACCGGCCTGAGACGCGTCGGCGCGGTTCCGGTCGCTCGGGGTTGCAAAGAATTCGAGTTTGCCGTCGCCGTCGATGTCACCGATCTCGATCTCGTGCACGAAGGTATCGGCCTTGCCGTCCATCTCGACGACGCTGGTCACCTTGCCCTCGGCGTCAACGTTGACCACGGCTACCACGCCCGAGTCGTGGGTGGCGAGCACGAGCTCGTCTATGCCGTCGCCGTCGACGTCGCCTATTTCAATGTCGCGCAGGCGATCGAAGCGTCCGCCCCAGCTCTTCTGCCATAGCGTGTCGGCCTGCCAGCTGCCGTCGGCGAAGTGCCATTTCTTGAGCATGGCCTTCTGGGCGCCGATGGTCAGGATGCCGCCGTTCCACGGCATGGCCTTGTGAAAGACGTTGGAGTCGGCGTCCTCGAGCCTGGTGTAGGACCACTTGCCGTTTGTTTCGCGCCAGATGTCGAGGCGCGCGGGCCCGGGGTGGGGGGTCCCCTCGTCGTCGGTCCAGAACCAGGCGTGGGTGAGTAACAAGGCCGGGCGGACCGGGCCCTCAAGGGTTTGCCGCTGGGGCTCGGGGCCGCTGGATCCGTTGTCTTTTGCGCTGGTGCAGCCCGCGATGAGCGCCGCGGTCAGCAGGGTAGCGAGCAGCAGGGTTGGCCTGTTTCGATCGATCAATTAATTCTCCTACCTGCCCGGTCGGGGCGACAGATGGCCGTTGGGCAGGCCGTGTGTATAACAGATTGCCCGTGTTGGCGACCACCGGCAGTATCGCGGGCGATGGGGAGGGTAGCAAAACAACCGGCCGTGGGCGTAGACGCCGGCGCCACCTTGCTCAAGATCTTGCTGCGCGGGGGCGACGGCAGCGAGCAGCGGCACTTGCTGCCCGGACGTGAAGTGGCCGCTGCCGTGGACCTTGTGAGCGGGGCCGACCCGGCCAGCCTGGGCATCACCGGAGGTGGAGCCGAGGGATTTACCCGTCGGTGGATCAAGGCTCACCCCCGGCAAGCCCGGTCGCCCGAAGCCCGGCGCTGCGAAGAGTTCGAGTCCTGGGCCGCAGGCGCCCGGTCGCTGATCGAGGCGGGTCGGATCGACAGCAG
>DUBO01000014.1:0-4319 GCA_012960245.1 Candidatus Binatota bacterium
GGGCCACGCAGAGAGTCCAGGTTCTGGTCACCCGCCCACGGTGTCACGCCCCGTGGTCTACTGGAAGCCCGGTTTTTCCTTACATCACCTGCATCTTCGTGCTTTCCCGACCCGCTTGGCCCAGGCGCAAGGAGGCCGCGAGCTCAGCAGGGCGCTGTGCAAAAACGACACTCCCCCCAACCGGGGGTGTCGCGCACATACGCCACTCCCCCGCCTCAAGGGAGAAATACGTCGACCTCGCGCTCAACGGCGACCTGACCGCTTCGGTGACCATGATCTCGGTGTTCTTCTCATAGTCACCGGTGAGAGCCACAGACTTCTTGCGAGACTGTTGACTTGGAAACCAGCGCGCTGGCAAGCAGCACCTGGAAGCTTACCATTTTCGCAGCAGAAACGGTTGGCAACGCGGTGATTTCCCAGTGATGGGAAACCATGACGATAAAAAGCTGGTGGCAGAGCCAGTAACGCGGGCTCGCTTCTTGCAATGGTGAGCGGGAGGAGACCACGCCTTGTTGACCCGACTTTCCGGAATGGACACCGCGTTCTTCGACATGGAGACCCCGCGCGCCCACATGCACGTGGCAGCCACCCTGCTCCTCGACCCCTCCACGATGCCCGGCGGACCAGACAGCGCCAGGATTGAAGAAAGGCTGCTGCTGCGCCTCGCCGGCCAGCGTTTCTTCTCACGGAGGATACTCAGGCCGCCACTGGGCGACGCGGTGTGGGTAAGCGATCCACGCTTTGAGCTTTCGGCCCACGTGAACCGGATAAACCTGGGCGGCAACGCATCGCAGCGCGAACTTGCCACGGTACTCGGTAGAGCAGCCGGCAGGCAACTCGATCACCACAGGCCCCCGTGGGAGCTGTGGATGATAGAGGGCCTGGCCGGTGGGCTGCTGGCAGCGGTCATAAAGGTTCACCACGCGGCCGTCGATGGGGTCGGGGGCGCACAGATGCTGGCCTCGATGTTTGATCTCGAACCAGATTGCGATGGCAACGACCCCTGCGACTCCAGTGGTCCGCCCGAACACGGGGCGCTTCCGTCCAGCCTGCGCCTCGGTCGCTGGGCAGTTGAATCACTACTGAAACTACCCGCGCGACTTGCCGACGCACTTCACAGTACCGCGCGGGAAAGTGCCTGGCCGGCTCTCAAGGCGATGCTCGACCCCCGCGAACGCCTGCCCCCCGCGGCCAACCAGCGTTGCCGCACGGTACTCAATAGAACGGTAGGCCCGGAACGCTGCGTGGCCTTTGCCCGCGTGCCGCTTGATCGCTTGAAAACTGCCGGCCACGCCTATGATGCCACCGTAAACGACATGGTCCTGACCACCTGCAGCCTGGCGCTCAGGCGCTACCTGGCTCACGTCGATCGCATGCCCAACGGCCCCCTGGTAGCCGTCGTGCCGGTTTCACTGGACGCACCGAGTGACACCCCCGGCAACCACGTATCGATAATGCTGATCGAGCTGCCGGTTCACCTGGACAAGCCCCTGCACCAACTGCTGGCCGTTAAGCGCAACGCCACGCACGCCAAGCAGGCCTACAGGAACATGGGCGGCCGCCTGCTAGAGAAATGGATGGAAGTCGCGCCGCATACGCTGGTATCGGGAGCGGTACGCAGCTGGTCGACGCTAGGCCTGGCGGAGTGGGTCAAGCCGGTGCACAGCCTGATTATATCCAACGTGGCCGGTCCTGCCATGGCCCTGTACGCCGGCGGGGCACGCATCACCGCCGCCTATCCGCTGGGGCCGGTCATGGACGGCGCCGGCCTCAACCTGACCGTCATGAGCTACCAGGGGCAACTCGATCTCGGGATCCTCGCCTGCCCCCGATCTATAAGCGATCCCTGGCGACTAGCCCTCGAGTTTGTCAGCGCCGCAAACGAGCTCTCGACTTGCTGCGCGACCGCGGCGGACGAGGGGGAAGTCAGAGCCCCTTAAACGAGGGCTTTCTTTTTCCCTTTATCGCAGCGAGGGCCTCGGCGTGGTCTTCGCTGTGAAAAGTAGAGATCTCCATCTCCAGGGCAAAATCAAACGAAGTATTGAGCGCCTCCTTGACCAGCTTGTTGACGGCCGCCTTGGTGTAGCGCAGCGGCAAGGGCGCCAGGTCGGCCAATCGAGCGGCGAACTCCATGGCGCGCTGATCGAGTTCGTCGTCGGGCACCACGAAGTTGACCAGCCCTATCCTCTCGGCCTCCTGCGCCGACACCGGGTCACCAGTCATCAGGTACTGCTTGGCGCGGGCCGGCCCGACGGCAAGTGGCCACGCCACCGTACCGCCGTCGCCCGCGACCAGCCCTACCCTTACGTGAGGGTCTGCCACCGTCGCGCTCTCGGCCATGAATATCGTGTCGCACAGCAGCGCGATGGTAGCGCCCAAGCCTATTGCCGGCCCGTTGACGGCCGCCACTATGGGCAGCTCGACGTCGAGCAGGTCCCAGATAAGCGACCTGGCGTCCCGCTTGAGTTCCTCCAGTTTGCCGGGCTTCTGCAAGCTGGGAAACCATTCAAAATCGCCGCCCGCCGAAAAAGCCCTGCCCTCACCGGTTAGCAGCACCGCCCTGGCCTCGTTCTCGTGGCGCAAGTCAGAAAAAAGACGCGCCAGTTCGGCGTGCAGCACTTCATCGACTGCGTTCAGATCACTGTCCGGCCTGTCGATCGTGACCCGGAGCACACCGCCAACGGTTTCAACGCGTAACGACTGGTACTGGTAAGGCATCCCGTTTTCTCTCCCCTGCGCCTGCTTTCAACAGCCGCCGGGGGCCACTATACCTGTTGCCTGCCGGTCAACTGAAACCGGCCTCGGTGACGGGGAGACAACTGATGAGCAACGATCTGAACAAGATGGACGCACTGGCCCAGGCCGAACTCGTGGCCAGTGGGGAGGCCAGCGCAGCCGAACTCGTGGAGGCCGCGATCGAACGCATCGAATCGGTCAACGGCGAGCTCAACGCCGTCATCACCACGCTCTACGACCAGGCCCGGCGCAGGGCCCAATCCGATGAGCTCGGCGACGGCCCGTTCAAGGGAGTCCCCTTCCTGCTCAAGGATCTCGACGCGGCCTCGGCCGGCGACCCGTTTCACTGTGGCATGAAGCTGCTCAAGGAACTCGACTACCGTCCTGACCACGACTCAACGCTGGTAAAAAAATTCAACGCGGCCGGCTTCGTCACCCTGGGCAAGACCAACACCCCGGAACTGGGGCTCACCGTCACCACCGAGCCCGAGTCCTACGGGCCCAGCCTCAACCCCTGGAACACCGCGCATTCCACGGGAGGCAGCAGCGGCGGCTCGGGAGCGGCCGTAGCATCGGGCATGGTGCCGGTCGCACACGCGAGCGACGGCGGTGGCTCTATACGCATCCCCGCAAGTGAGTGTGGGCTGGTCGGCCTCAAGCCCACTCGTGGGCGCTGTTCGTTGGGGCCAGACTACGGCGAGTACTGGGCGGGCCTGGTCAATTCGCACGTCGTCACGCGCTCGGTGCGCGACAGCGCCGCGGTTCTCGACTGCGTGGCCAGCTACGAGGCCGGTGACCCCTACACCGCCCCCGGCCCCTCTGGATCATGGTTGCAGGCCGCCACCACCGAGCCCGGGCGTCTCAAGCTGGGGCTCATGACCAGCTTCCCCGGCCAGTCGATACCGCTCAACCCGGAATGCGAAACCGCGGTGCTCAACGCCGGGCGCCTGTTGTCATCGCTGGGCCACGAAGTAGAAGAGTCTCACCCTTCGGCCTTCGATGAACTCGAAGAACTGCGCTTTCACTTCATGCGCGTGATCGGCAGCTGGGTGGCCGCCAGCTTGAACGAGTGGGCCACGATTACCGGCCGCAGCGTGGGCGACGAGCAGGTAGAAGCCGGCACTGCCATGATGGCCTCCATCGGGCGCCCCGTGCTGGCCGCCGACTACATAGACACGCTCAAGTGGATGAGCCGCTACACCCGGCGAATGCTGGGCTGGTGGCAAGAGGACGGATTCGATCTCCTGGTCACGCCCACGCTGGGCTCAACACCTCCGAGAATCGGCGACCTCAGCCCCAAAGACGGCGACGTCGAAAGCTCCACGCAGAAGATCCTGGAGCTGATCCCCTACACGCCCGTGGCCAACGTCACCGGCCAGCCGGCTATCTCGCTGCCCTTGCACTGGTCCAGCGACGGGCTGCCGGTGGGTGTAATGATTACCGCGGCGCACGGACGTGAAGACCTCCTGTACTCGGTGGCCGGACAACTGGAGAAGGCCAACCCCTGGGCCGACCGTCGCCCGCCTGTGTTCGCCTCTTAGTCGCAAAACGGCTACCCGCCTGCACCCAACTATTCGGGGGGG
>DUBO01000014.1:4375-40734 GCA_012960245.1 Candidatus Binatota bacterium
GGGGGGGGGGGGGATTCCCCCTGATATGGGGGTGAACACCCAACCGGTTACAACTGAGGATATACACAATTTTTCTTTATGCTGCCGGAATTGGAGCCTGCCCGCTGGCACGGAAATTGGAATAAAAAGCCGTCCGAACGAGACGGGGCTTTTCGGAACAGACCGAATCCAATGGAGGCAATGAAAATGAAATACTTTCTTTCTATTCTTTCGATTGTCATCGTCGGTGGGCTGCTCTGCACCCCCGCGATGGCCAAGGACAATACAAGCAAGCTGCGAGCCGATCTGCAGGGATGCGGGGCCTGGAGCGGGCTTGACGTCGAGGGCTCGGCCAAGTTCGAAGCCAAGGGTGATCGCACTAAGTTCTCGGTAGAAGTTGTGGGCGACGCTACCGACATCGGTGCTGTAACTGCTGTCGGTGTGCTCGTAGACGGCAACGAAGTCGGTCCCCTGGGCCTGGTGTGTACCGGCTGTGACGCCCTCGGTGACTGCTGTGGCGACCTTAATTTCGATAGCAATATCGACAAGGACGACCCCGACACGAGCGTCGCCCCACCGGCGGCGGTCGGCGACGGTAACGTCAGCATATCGGTCACCCTGGACGGAGTCGACGTGCTCTGCGGCGTCATGCAAGACGACTGAGCTCCCTTGAGCACGGCCCTCGCCTTTACCGGCGGGGGCCGTTTTTTGACCCGCCGGCGCCCTGCTTCTCCTACGGCGTGGTCTGGGCCCGCCGTCAGGGCCGACGCAGTACCATCATGCGGATCTCGCTCATATCTTCCATGGCGTAGCGTACGCCTTCCCTGCCCAGGCCACTCTGCTTGACGCCCCCGTAGGGCATGTGGTCAACCCGCCAGGACGGCACGTCACCTATGACGACTCCCCCCACCTCGAGTTCGTCCCAGGCTTGCTGGGCACGATGAACATCGCGCGTGAACACTCCTGCCTGCAGGCCGAAGTCGCTGTCGTTAACCATGGCCAGGGCTTCGTCGAAATGATCAAAACTCGACAGCACCGCCACCGGCCCGAAGGCTTCACGGCAAACCAGTTCGCAGCCTTTGGGCACGCCTTCGAGCAAGCTGGGCTCGTGCAACGCACCGTCACGCCCTCCGCCACAGAGCAAGCGGCCACCAGCGGCCACCGCCCCCTCTATCCACGACTCGAGCCTTGCCGCTTCATCCTCGGATATCATCGGGCCCACGAAGGTCTCTTCCTGCGCCGGGTCACCCACCACGAGCTTACCCGTGGCCGCCACCAGTAACGCCAGCAGCTCGTCGTAGACCGAGGCCTGCACGATTATCCTCTGCACGCCGATGCAGCTCTGCCCCGACTGGTAGAAGGCGCCGAACACGATGCGCTCAGCAGCGTCGGCGAGATCGGCGGTTTCGTCGACCACCACCGCGGCGTTGCCGCCGAGTTCGAGAACCGTTTTCTTGCGACCCGCGCGGGCCTTCAAATCCCAGCCGACTGCTGGAGAGCCAGTAAAGCTGAGCAGGGCAAGCCGGTCGTCGGTGGTCAACAGCTCGGCCGCGTCTCGCCTGCACGGCAATATCGAGAAGGCGCCAGCGGGCAGATCAGTCTCCGCCAGTATCTCGCCTATGGTCAACGCACCCAGGGGCGTAAGGCTGGCCGGTTTGAGCACAAACGGACAGCCGGCGGCGATGGCCGGCGCCACCTTGTGCGCCACGAGATTGAGCGGAAAGTTAAACGGCGTGATGAAGGAGCACGGGCCGATCGGCACGCGCTTCCAGCTGCCGGTGTAGCCGGTGGCGCGCGGGCTGATGTCCAGCGGCATCACCTCTCCACCCATGCGCAGAGCCTCGCCGGCCGCGTAACGAAAAGTGTCGATCAAGCGGCCGACCTCGCCCCTGGCATCGCGTATGGGTTTGCCAGCCTCAGCGCAGAGGCCCAGGGCCAGCTCTTCGGCGCGTTGCTCAAAACGCGCCACGCAGTGCAACAGCACTTGCTCGCGTCTCCACGCTGGCATGGCTGCCATTCCGGCGGCAGCCGCACAGGCGGACTCTATCGCGCTGTCGATAGTATCCTGGTCGGCCAGGGCCACGCGGGCCAGCGGCTCTCCGCTGAACTTGTCAAAAACCTCGAGGTCGGCGTTGGGGGTCTCGGGGCTACCCGCGAGATAGAAAGGCAGTGAGTCTACGACCACGACGCAGCAAAACTAGCGCGCGCCCCCGCTCGAGTACAGCCCGGCCCTGTCAATTGCGGCTCAGGCGCATTCGCGCAGTGAGGCCCTGCGCTTGTCGACCACTGGCAGGATGAAGCTGAAACGCGCGCCTTCGTTCGGCTCGCTCTCCACCCAGATGCTGCCGCCGTGGCTGTCCACGACTTCACGACAAATCGACAATCCCAGCCCAGTGCCCGAAGGCCGCGTGGTCATCACGTCGCCTCCCTGTTCAAAGCGCTGGAATATCCGGTCCTTGTCTTCCACTGACACGCCCACCCCGTTGTCCTCGACAACAAAGCGAACGTAGTTGAAGTTATGCCTGGCTACCGTCAAGCCCACGCGGCCACCCGAGGGGGTAAACTTGATCGCGTTCTCGAGCAGGTTCATCAACACCTGGACGATCCGATCAGGGTCCGCGTGTACCGGGTCAACGTCGGCGTCTACCTTCAGCGAGAAATCAATGCCCTTACGACGCCCCAGCGTCGTGGCAACGGAGCTCACCCGCTCCACGATATCCGCCGGCTGCACGCCCACGATACGGTACAACTCGTGGCCCGTCTCTATGGTGGACAGGTCGAGTACGTCGTTGATGAGCCTGTTCAGGCGTTCACCCTCGTCGACGATGATGCCGGAGAACTTCTCCACGCTCGCGTCATTGTTCTTTCCGTCCACGCTCTTGCGACGGGCCAGGCTACGCGCGGCGAATATTATCGCCGACAACGGGGTACGCATCTCGTGGGACACGGTGCTCACGAAATCAGACTTCATCCGGTCAAGCTCGCGCTCTCTAGACATGTCCCTTACAACAGCCACGAAACACCCGCCGCCCTCTTCCTCGGGCAGGCGGCTGACAGCGAGCCCCACGGTAAGCTGCTCGCCGTCACCCCGTCGGGCAGTGACCTCAACGTGGGTTCCCTGCAAACTCTGCACTAGCTCGCCCAGGTCACCGTCGTCGGCCAGCTCCATCAGCTCGCTGATCGCGACTCCCTGCAGTTCTGTAGCGGACAATGCAAAAATCTGTTCCGCCGCCACGTTGACTGATTCAATCCTGCCATCGCGATCGAGCGCAATTATTCCGTCGGCAGCATGGGTGACTATGGCCCGTATACGTTCCTCACCCTGGCGCAGGGCGCGCTCGGCGGTACGCCGCTGGAGTATTTCCCTTTTCAGATCGCGGTTGGCCGTGGCCAGGGCCGCGGTCCTCTCTTTGACTTCCAGCTCGATCCTGGCCGCGCGTCCGACGGCGAGAAACAGGTACGCCACCAGGAGCACGGTAAACTGCGTGCCGGTGACCAACAGGCCCTCGGCCTGGTGGGTGCGCTGGGTTGCCAGGTAGCCCTCGGTCGGTACAGCGGCCAACTGCCAGCTGCGCCCACCGTGCTCGAGCATCCGCGACCAGCCAACACCCGCAAAAACCTGAAGGGATCGGCCGAGCTCGGGCGAGCCCTGCTCAAGCAGCGAGCTACGACCACCGCTGGGCAGCAATTCGCTTATGCTCACCGCCATTATTTCGTCCATGTTGAGAAGCGACGACTCGACAATGTCGGCTACCGAGAACAAACCTACCGCGTATGCCGCGGGTCGGCCCTGGCCTTCTCCATGGGCCTGGTACACGGGTGCAAACACGAAGAACACCGGCTCCTGTCCACTGTCGGTGGCCAGGTCAAAGATGGCCGAAGCCATTGCCTCGCCGCGCACGCCCGCCTCTTCCATCACCGCTGCCACACCGGGCAGCGAAGACAGGTCCACGCCCAACAGGTCGGGCACGCCCTGGGCGCTCTCAGAAAGTCGCAGCGCGAATCGCTGGCTTACGGGTTCGGTGGATACCACCTGCTCGCCGCGCGCGGAGAACAGATCGCCTCCCCGGGCGACTTTGCCCGGACCGGGGACCGCCCAGCCCAGGGCACCCAGGCCCTGCTGTCCCGAGGTAAACGGCCGAGCCATCGCCCGGAACTCTTGATCGTTCATTCCCTTGCCAGCACCGTACAGGCCAACAAAGCTCTTGAGGATAACCGATCCCACTTCCAGCCGCTCGTCTACGGCCATGGCAAAGTTGCTCGCCCGGTGAGAAAAATCAGCCTGCACCCGGCGCTGCTCCCAGCCCCTTACCATCACGTAAAGCACGCAGGAAGCCAGCAGGCCGAATATCAGCACGGACAGCAGTGCCGTGGTGTGTGAGCGGGCAAGGACAGGCCCCACTGCTTCGCCATCCATCCTGCCAACTACTAATTTTCGAAATTTTTCCAGTCTCATTTTTTCCTCGCCCGGCAACAGTCCTGTCGCCTTACTGCCTCCGCGAGAATGCAATAGCCGTTCCAATCCCTGCCCTTTGTTCAGCCCCCTGTTTCAGCGGCACAACGCGGTTAGAATCTCAGCCGCCGCGACCGCCCCGTCAAAAAAATACTGTTGCGTCACATTTTTGTCCGGTGACGAAGCCCAGCGTGACCGCCAGCAGGACCTTCAAGCCCAGCCCGCGTGGAGGGCAAGCGCGTGTACGTAAAACTCCCTCGTATCGGCAAAATTATAACGGCAAGCTGTTGCCACCTGTCACAGGAAATCAGCAGTAAGGCCCGAAAACAGGCGCTTTATCGGCAACCCCGACGGCTGGCCCACTGCTTGCTACTTCGTGGGCGACCGGGGGATATAGACCTGCTGCGCCGAACGACAGCCTGTTTTCTGTGCTTAGTGCTTTGTACGCCAGTAGTGGCGCGTGCGAGCGACGCTGAGCTGTTCTTTTTCAGCCCCGACTGGGCGCCCGGCAACCTGAGCACTCTCGCCGAAGCCGCTGACCGCGCGCTATCTGAATCGGGACTGGGCCTGAGTTTCCAGGCCTTCGCCCGCTATGAAGACCTCGTGGGCCAGCTTTCCACCGCCCGGCCCGCGCTAGTGCTCGTGCCCGGCTGGGTAGCCGCCGAGCACGGGGGGAACCTGCAATTGCACGCGCTGCTTCGCCCGACCCGCGATGGGCGCGACACCTACCACAAGATCCTTATGACCACCAAGGGGGTGTCCTCGCTCGCGGGACTCGCCAACGCGACGGTAGCCGCGGCAACGCACCCGGGCTCCATCGACTACCCCGGCAGTGCTTCGGGAATACGCTCGCTGGTTGGCGACGGGGCAAGGGTACTCCCCGTGCCCAAGGATATCGACGCACTGCTTGCCCTGAGCTTCGGCCAGGTTGACGCGGCGCTGGTTACGCCGGCCCAGTTTGAAATTCTCGCACGCGTCAATCCGCGCGGCACCAACAACCTGGTGGAACTGGGTCGAACACCGGAAGTTCCCTTGCCGCGACTGTACGCTACGCGCTACATCGACGACGACGAGGCGAACCGACTGGCTGCCGGAATCGCCAAGCTCAGCTCCAGTATCAAGGGTAGGCAATTCATAAATCTTCTCGGCTTCGATGAAGTCGAGCTAATCGAAATCGCAAACAGAGAGGATCGTGTCATGGCGGACAAGACGAACCGAAAGGAGGTGGAGCGATGATTCGTTCCACCTGGAATGAGCGAGGCCAACGCCTCGCCCTGCTGGCTGCAACGACAGCCCTGCTCATGGGAGCATCGATGGCGTTGACCGTCGGTACGGCCGTGGCCGGGGTGATAATAGTGAAGAGCGATGATCTGCCACAGTACACGCCTCCCGCAACGGCCTTCCGCCAGGCCAGCAAGCGCGAGTCAGTAGAGGTCGTCCTGCGGAGCAGGTTAGACCAAGGCGACTCCGAATTACTCAAGCAGGCCGCAAACACCATGCGACCGTCGGCCATATTTGCCCTTGGCTCGCGCGCAGCCATCGCGGCTCGGGAGGCGTTTCCCGACACCCCGGTCGTGTTTGCCATGGCGATCGGTTGGAACCGCAACATAACCACCGATGGCGCCACCACGGGGATAAGTCTCGAGCTGCCCGCAGCCGACCTCTTTGTCAGGTTCAAGCTCATCATCCCGGGGCTGCGCCGTATAGGCCTCATCACGAGCGACTCCGACAGCCATACCGTGGACGAAGCGCGCGCGGCCGCATCCGAGCTCGGCTTGGAGATACTGCACGAGACCGTGGGCCACCGCGACGAGGTGGCTGGAGCCTACCGGCGTATGCGCAGCAGGATAGACGCGCTGTGGATGGTCCCCGATCCGGTCGTAGTCACGCGAGAGAACTTTGACTACCTGTCCTCGCGCTGCCGCAACGACGAGGTCGCTTTCCTCGCCTTTTCAGAGAACTTCGTGAAGGCGGGTGCCCTGCTCTCGGTGGCACCAAGCTACTCGACCATGGGTTCGCAGGCAGCCTTGCTCGTGGAACAGCTCATAACAGACCCGGGCAACGCGCCGCCCGTGCAGTCGCCCCTCGGGGCCAAACTCGTCGTCAACGCTGATACAGCGATGGCACTCGGACTCGATCTGGACGCGACAACCATCCACATGGCCGACCGCGTCATCACACCCACAAGGGAGGGTTTCTGATCATGCTCAACAGGATATTCACACCGCTGGCGCTGTGGCGCCTGGCTTTCCTCGTTCTTTCGTTCTTTGCGATCGTAAACTCGCCGGCAAGCGCTGCCCAGTCACCGCAAGCCAGTGTGGGTTTCGACGCAGCTTCGGAGCTGGATTTTTTCAAGGTCGAGTCCGACATCGTCACCTCGGTCTCACGGCACGCCGAGTCCTTGTGGGGAGCCGCGGCGGCGATCTACGTTGTCAGTTCCGAGGACATCGCCGATTCCGGCGCTACCAGCCTTGCCGAGGCCCTGCGCCTTGTGCCCGGACTCAACGTGGCCAACATTGATGCCAATTTTGCAGCCATCTCAGCGAGGGGGTTCAACGGGGTATTTGCCAACAAGCTTCTGGTGCTTCTCGATGGCCGCCCATTCTACACTCCTATTTTCGGGGGAACTGTGTGGCACGAGTGGAATACTTTCCTGCCCGATGTTGACCGCATAGAAGTAATACGCGGCCCAGGTGGCAGCCTGTACGGAGCCAACGCCGTCAACGGCGTCATCAACATAATTACCCGCGACTCCAACGACACGCGGGGCAACCTCGCCAGGGTGTCGTTAGGTACCAACTCTACCGCGACGACGGAAGCACGGCACGGGGGACGACACGAAAATCTTTCCTACCGCGTGTTCGGCAGCTGGTCCACCAGCAACGGCAACGGTGGTAACAACGGCAGAGATCTCGCCGATGAACACCAGGATACACGGGCCGGATACCGGCTCGACTGGGATCTCGGCCGCGGGCTGCAGCTAGTCGGCAGTGGCGAGTTCCATGACGGTTTTGTCGGCAACATTGCCCGAAACGACGACGGCTCGCCCGCCGGTCGTTACCCCCGCTACTCCAGCACCATGCTGTCGTCGGTGTTCAGGCTGGAAAAGGATTTCGCAGATGGTTCGGCTGCCTACTTCCAACTCGCCGGAGACACGGTTGACCGCAAGGTCCCCTTCATGGGCTGTTTCGAAACCGAAAAAGACACCCTTGAGATGGAGGTGCAACACAGTTTCAGACCGCATCCCGCTCACCGGGCAACCTGGGGAGCCAACGTCAGGTCCCATGACGTTCACACCGTCGACGGGCTGGTGGTTTTCTCCGTCAATGACCGCAGGCTCAACCTCGTGGGCGGATTCGTACAGGACGAGATAGACCTGGGGTCGCGTACGCGCCTGACCCTGGGCACCAAGATCGAAAACAACGGTTTCACCGGGACCAACTTTCAACCGTCTGCCCGTATCGTTCACCGCCTGGACGACGACCGCACCTTGTGGGCCGCCGCCTCGCGGGCGATCAATACCCCTTCCTACAGCGAGATGTACTCAACGATTCCACTGCTTCCCGTTCCCTCTGGCATTCCGGGGGTTAACATCTTCCCTATCCTGAGCACCGACGGGAATGCGGGTGATACCCGTATGGTTTCACTGGAAACGGGCTACCGTCACCGCTTCGGCGATCGCCTGGCGCTCGACCTTGCCGCTTTCTACAACGACTACCAGGGCCTGGCCGGTTGGACCGGTTCGAAGACTCTGCCCGTGGTTCCCGATCCCCTGGACCCGACGCGACTTATAGCCGTTACCCTACTGGACAACGATGAAAACGGCTTCGCTTACGGCGGCGAGGGAGTAGCCACAGTGCAGATTAATGAACGCTGGCGTAGCGAATTCAACGTCGGCTATCTTCACCTGCGCAGCACCGGAGATCTTCTCGGCTTACTTCCGCGCACCAACCTGTCGGTACCACGAATGCGATGGAATATGCGCCACGTCATCAACGTCAACCGGAAGTTGAGAGTAGTCCCCACTTTCAGCTGGAGTGACTCAGTGGTCAACGCCTCGCTGGTCAGCCCCGGGAGCCCGGTCCGGCTGGACCCGTACCTGAGAGTAGACCTGGCCGTTCACTACAAACCCGGCGGCAACTGGCCCGATCTCAGCCTTGTCGCTACCAACCTCGCCGATCGCAGCCACCTTGAATTCGTCGAGGATGCGGTCAGGCCAGCCACACCAATAACGCGAGCGTTCTACCTGCGTGCGAGCAGGGAGTTTTAAATTGAAAGATCTCGACCCAGCAAACCTGGCACCCCGTCCGTGGGCCCGACTCGGTCTTCATGGAAAAATGGTCCTGGCCGCGGCCTTTACTATCGTGGGCAGCGTGGCCGCGGTTTCGTCGGTGCTCACCCTGCAACAGGTCCACATACTCAACGACCAGGTTGAAAGTGCCACCGTGCAACTACGACAAGGCATGGTAGAGCGCGGCCAGCTGCTTGCTGCCAGCACCACGCGGAGCATGGAAAATGCCATCGCCGGTTTTGATTTCAATTTCGTAGCCGAAACCGTCCGTGGCCTGGCTACCGAAGACAACCAGTTGTCCTGGGCACTGGTGGCCCGCGAAGACGGTACAGTGGTGGTGAGCAGTGACCCCTACCTGGTCGACGACACGGCCCGGTCCAATAGCGGCGACCCTGCCACCGCGCAAGACCAGGCTTCCGATCTCGTAGTACTCTCCCACGGTATAAACGTAGGAGGAGAGCGTTGGGGCACCCTGCGACTGGCCTTCGACCCGGCCGACATAAACCAGCAAGCACTCGCGACCAAGCACCGCGGTCGCGTGCTGCTGGCCCGCACGATGACGTTGGGATTCATGTTTGCTTTCGCCATAGCCGGACTGGGATTGACTGCTTCGACGGCTCTCAGTCGCAGGCTGCTCAAGCCGGTGAGCAAGCTCGCGCGGGAAGCCTCGGCCATATCGAGGGGCGACCTCGAGCAGGAAATTCGCATGACCGACTCTCCAGACGAGATCGGTAAACTGGCACTACAGTTCGAGAATATGCGCCTTGCTCTCAAGGGACACATAAGCGAGCTCGTCGTTGCCCGACAGCAAGCAGACACCGCGTACCGCGAAGAAAAACGCCTGCGGGCCCAGGTAGAAGAACACTCCCACCTACTGGAAAGACGGGTACGCGAACGCACGGCGGAACTCGAGGCCACCAACGAAAGACTTACCGAGTACGACAGGCTGAAGACCGAGTTTCTCAGCAACGTATCACACGAGCTGCGCAGCCCGGTCGCGGCCATCTTGTCGGCCGCGCGAATCATCAACCGCTACGGCGACACGAAGCCCGAAAGCGCTGAACGCTTCAGCGGCGTCATCATGGAGGAGTCGAGCCGACTTTCCCGCCTGATCAACGACCTCCTGGACCTCGCCAAGATCGAATCGGGCCGCGTAGAGTGGCGCAGCCACCGCATCGCCGACCCGCTCGGTATCCTGTCGCACGTATACGCCACCTTCCGACCACTGTACGAAGAGCGCAACATCTCGCTTATAATAGACGCCACCGGCCCCCTGCCCGCCATCGATGGCGACCGTGACCGCCTTATACAGGTGCTCACCAACCTGTGCAGTAACTCCATGAAGTTCACACCGGCTGGCGGCTCAGTAGTCATGGGAGCGACGACAGAAACAGTAAACGGTGAGAGCACCTTGCTGCTGACCATCACCGACAGCGGACCCGGCATACCCGAGAGCCAGGTGGACCAGGTATTCGAACGGTTTCACCAGGTTCAAGCGACTACAGACGGCAACAAGCCCAGGGGCACGGGCCTGGGGCTGGCCATATGCCGCGAGGTGGTCGAGCACCACGGCGGCAGCATAAGGGTAGAGCTGCCCGAGGAGGGCGGCACCCGCATGGTCGTGGCCCTGCCGGCCATCGGCCAGTACCCCGCATCCGCCGAGCCGCCGGTGCTCCACTGAAGCCCGGCTACCCGGCCGGCGATGATGCAACGGCGATCGGTCGCGCGGCTGCTACTCGCAGCTCGAGGGATCACCTGGCGTGTAAACCTTTGAATGGTCGTTGGCGCAGAACAGGGTCGAGCTGACCTGCTGCAACACGCGTCCCGGACCCGGCAGACCGGCGGCCGCGTTTACCCCCGCCGACGAAACCGGGGCTATGCAGAACACCGACCCAACTAATGGTGCGCCGGGTATCGCTATGCCATCGGCCTGTACGCTGTCCAGGAAACACTCGCGGGTTTTGCTCAGCGTGCAGTTACCCGCGCTCAACAAGCCGAAGCCGCAGTCGCCGTCCGAAGAACAGGTGATGTAGCCATCCCCCGCTGCGCGTATGAAACCGTCGCAGTAGGTCTCGACCACGCCCGGGCACTCGGCCTCGTTGTTCTCGGTTGCCGTGCAGACCTTACCGAACGAGATGCAGGGGTTGGGGCCGTTCATCACTCCGGCTCCGACTACCGAACAAGTGCCCGCGCCAATCGCAGCGCACTCTTCGTTCGAGGAACAGGGCACAGAGGTGTCACCGTTGCACACCAGGCAATGACACTGGCTGGCGGTAAAGGGGAACGGGCAGGTGAGCCCTGCCTCGAGCACCTGGGTACCGGCGGTCAGGGTGAACGCGATCGGCAATCCCTGCCCCGATACGTTCTTACCGGTCGCCGGCAAGCAATCGAGGCTGTACTCGCCGCCAGACACGTCGGCGATGTTACTATCGCAACTCTCGCCTGACGGACAGTCAGTGTTTTTCTCGCAGGCGCTACCCGCAATACTGCAACTACGCCTCACGAAAGGAAAGGTGTGGTTTGTAGCCGTGGCGTCGCAGGATTGTCCCAGGTTGTTACCGAAGCTGCATACGCCATCACGCACGCCATCGGCATACACGGTATCACCGTCACATGTCGGGCAAGGGTTGAACTGGTCAAGCCCGAGGTAAACCTCTACCCGCAGGCTGGCATCGGTCTTCAACTCGCCGGTGTCCACGTTGGCCGTGCCCACGAGATCATCGGTAAAACGACTGAGCACGCAGACCGCGATTCCGCCCGAAGACAGGGGGAACGGCGGTGCGAGAAAGCACTGGCAGATGTTAGGGTCACCATTCGTGTCAACGCCGCAGTCCGCGTCTGGCTGGAAGGGGCTGTCGCAAATCTGCCTCCGGTCGTTCGCGCAGCGGCAGCTGCCCGTAACCGGGTCGACACCGGCAAGTTCGCACACACCGCAGCCGCCCGTATCGGCGAGAAGCATGTCAATGGGGCCCTCGCACAACACGTTACCCCGGGCCGTGGTGTTGTCGTTGACGTCGGAGTCATGGGCGATACCCGAGGCTCCACTGTCGAGCGTCGTGGGTGTCCGACAGCGCCCGAGTCCGCCGTCACAGAAACCGGCCGGGCAGTCTTCGTCAACCGTACAATCGCGGCCCACGCCCGCCCACACCTCCAACTTGCCGGCGTCAGGGCAAAGCGGGTGCTGACAACCGGTGGCTACGATAGCGCAGCCCTGGCAGCAATCCGTGTCGAGGTCGCATTCTTCCAGTCCCCCCCCCGGGCCGGTGGTACAACCGGGCTCGGTGCATGCCACACCGTCGCCGCAGCTGGCCTCCCGGCATTCGCCGTTACAGTTGTCCCTCGGGTTGGTGTTGCCGTCGTCGCAGTCTTCACCCGCAGAAACGTTGATGGTCGAGTCGCCGCACTCAGACGCTGTGCAGTCGTCGTCGCAGGCAGCTGATTCGCCGCCGTCGTCGCACTGTTCTCCGGTATCAGTGACCTGGTCACCGCAGCCGGGCAGCTCGCAGGAAAGTCGGCAGGCGTCGACCCGGGTATCGGAGTTGGCCGCACCGTCGTCACACTGTTCGCCGGTATCGACGACCAGGTCACCGCAACCCGCCAGCACGCAGTCTGTACGGCAGGCGTCGACTTGGACGTCGGAGTTGGCCGCGCCGTCATCGCACTGCTCACCCGCAGACGTATTGAGTGTCTCATCGCCGCACTTGACCACCGTGCAGTCGGCATCGCAGGCAGCCGTCTCTCCACCGTCATCGCAAGTTTCTCCTGCCTGCAACACTCCGTTGCCGCAGACCTCGACAATACAGCTCTCGTCGCAGCCGTCGCCCACGGATAAATTACCGTCGTCACACTGCTCGCTACCCGAGTTGTTGACCGAACCATCGCCACAGAACTCGATCACGCAGCTGCCAGAGCAACCGTCACCGCTACCGGTATTACCGTCGTCGCACTGCTCGCTACCCGAGTTGTTGACCGAGCCATCGCCGCAGAACTCGGACAGGCAAGCATCGCTGCAACCGTCGCCGTTGGCCACGTTACTATCGTCACATTCTTCTTCGAACTCCGTCACGCCATCGCCGCAGATCGCTTCAAAAACACACGAACCCGAGCAGCCGTCGCCATTGACGACGTTACCGTCATCGCAGACTTCGCCGGAATCGATCACCGCGTCGCCGCAGCCGGCCGGCTGACAGTTGCTCCGGCAAGCGTCGGGAAAGGTGTCCGAGTTGGCCGCACCGTTGTCGCAGGTCTCACCCCTACTCGAGTTTGTGGTGCCGTCACCGCACAGCGCCACCGTGCAATCGAAGTCACAGGCGATCGATTCGCCACCGTCGTCGCAGTCTTCCACTCCTGCCCAGAAAAAACCGTCCCCGCATCGCGCCGACAGGCAGGTATCGAGACAGTCGTCGTTGTTCGAGGCATTGCCGTCGTCGCACTGCTCGACCCCGGACTGCACCACCGAGTCTCCGCAGCGCGCCAGCACGCAAGAGTTGCGGCAGCTGTCGGTGTCGATCGAGTTGCTGTCATCGCACTCCTCGACACCAGCCTCTACCTCGCCGTCGCCACAGGAAGCCTCCACGCAGGTATCCAGGCAAGCGTCGGTGTTAACCAGGTTGCCGTCATCGCAGTCCTCGCCGTACTCGTGAATTCCGTTGCCGCAGATGGGGGCCTTGGGATAAGAAGCTTCGAGCAAGTCCTCTACCGCGTCACGATGAGTGTTGAACTGGCACGACTTGAGATCAAAAATATTGAACCGCCCACCGGTAGGGTCGTCGCAGGCAGCGGAGAAGCCCAGCGCATCGACGTCGGCCGACGCACACACTTCGGGCACACTGGCCAGCAACCTTATGTAGGCTTCTTCAATGTTGCGGTCGGTAGCCATGTCACCGGTGCCGTTGCCGTAAGGAGGAATACCCTCCATGCACTCCACCCCAGCGGGGATGACCCCCCTGTCCTGACGTGACTGGCAGCGTGTTCTCGCCTTCAGGGTCCGCGTCGCAAGGGATGAGCCCTTACGGCCCACCTTCTGAACACAATGTAGATCGGCTCCTTCCAGGACGGCACCGATCTGCGGAAACTGTACAGCCATGGTCGACTCGACGATGGCGTCGAGCTTGGCGTCGATGCAATTGCCCAGGTCGATGTTGGTCCAGGGCTTGTCGCCATCAAAGGGGCAGGTACCGGGAAAGTTGAGCGAAATAAGGTCTACGCCGAAGCACCGTCGCGATATGCGAGAGGCCAGCCGGGCCTTGGCCCTGCGCACTTGCAGGGCCGTGACGTCATCGCCTTCTCCGCTAATGCAGTCGGTCACCGGCGAGAGCGAGCCGGCTGCTATGCGCCCTACGCAGGCCTGCCTGGCCCGCGAAGCCCCGCTGTAGTAGCGCCCGGTGGAGCGGCCCAGGCCTTTCTGGCAGTGAAGCTCGTCCTTGCCCTGAGCCTGGGCGCTTGCCGGGGCCAGTGCCATCGAGGCCGAAACGGCCAGTGCGGCCAAGGTCATCGTCAAAACTCTATTGTTTATGGTCATACCCGTATATCCTTCCCCCTGCGCGCACTCCGACCAGTCCCGGGCTCGCACCGCGGGGGGCTACCCCAAGGTACTGCCTGCCGAGTATGCATTCCGTGCCATCTCGGTGTCAATGAAAAACCTCTCCTAAACGTCCTGCCCCCCCCATTCGGGGGTGCAAACGTAGACTCGGCGTAATATATCGACTAAACCGGGCTGCTGTTTCGTTGTTTTGCGCAGTTCTTAACCCCCACTGTTTCATGGAATACAGGAGTCAGGAATGGGTCCACTAAAAGGATTTAGAATAATTGAACTGGCCGGGCTCGCGCCGGTCCCTTACGCCGGGATGATCCTGGCCGATTTCGGTGCTGAGCTGATCAGGGTCGACCGTCCAGGTGCACCCGGCATGTTGCCAGACGCCACCGCGGACGCCTTAGCAAGGGGCAAGCAATCGGTTGCCATTAACCTGAAGGATCCCCGGGGTATCGAGCTGTTGCTCAAGCTCGCTGAAAGCGCCGACGCCCTCATAGAGCCGTTCAGGCCGGGAGTAATGGAAAAACTGGGCCTGGGCCCAGACGTCCTCGCCGAGCGCAATCCGCGCCTGGTCTACGCCAGGCTCACCGGCTACGGCCAGCAGGGCCCCTACGCTTCGATGGCCGGCCACGACATAAACTACGTCGCCATGTCGGGGGTGCTGCACCTGCTCGGCCGTGAAAACGACAAGCCCGAACCCCCCATCAACCTACTTGGCGACTTCGCCGGTGGCGGTATGCTGTGCGCCATGGGTGTAGTGATGGCCCTGCTCGAGCGAGAACGTTCCGGCAAAGGCCAGGTCATAGACTCGGCCATGGTAGACGGGGCGGCCAGCCTCGCGTCGTTCATATTCGGCTTCCAGGCCCAGGGCTACTGGAAAGCCGAACGTGGCACCAACCTGCTCGACGGCGCCGCACACTTCTACGGCACCTACGAAACCTCGGACAAGCGCTGGCTGTCGGTGGGAGCCATCGAGCCCCAGTTTTACGCAGCGCTGATCGAAGGCATGGGTCTCGCCGCTGATGACCTCCCTGCCCAGATGGACCAGTCAACCTGGCCCGCGATGAAGGAAAAGTTTGCCTCGGTGTTCGGCGATCGCAGCCGAGACGAATGGTGCGCGGTATTTGACGGTACCGACGCCTGCGTGGCGCCGATACTCGCCATCGACGAAGTTGCCTCCCACCCCCACAGCGTCGAACGAGAGAGTTTCGTTGCCGGGGTCTCGGGACCGCCGGTGCCCGCGCCCTCTCCGCGCCTGCTGCGAACACCGGGGCGGGCTGGTAGCAAGGCACCCGCCATTGGCCAGCACACGGCCGACATACTGACGGACCTCGGCCTGTCGGGAGACGAGCAGGAAGCGCTCAAGGCCGACGGCGTAGTGTGCTGACGCCTGCCTGCCGGGCGCCGTTCTAGAGCCAGAGGTCGGTAAGCTGCAGGTCCCGGAACGAGTCGACCACCAGGTCGGCGTCGGCGACTTTCTCGCGGCCCAGCGACGGGTCGGGCAAGGCCACTACCCTCATCCCAGCCGCGCGTGCGGCCTGCACGCCGGCCGGGGAGTCTTCGAATACCACGCAGTCGGCCGGCTCGGCGCCAAGCCGTGCGGCGGCCAACAGGAAGATATCGGGAGCGGGCTTGCCTTGCCCCACCTCCTTGTCATCGCCGGTAACTATAACGTCGAAATCTTTGAACCACGGCCCGTGTTGCAAAATTTTCATCTCGTACAAGCGGCGCGTGCTGCTCGTCGCCACCGCCTGCCGCAAGCCCTCGCCGGCGAGCAGCGCGCAGAAGTCGCGTGCGCCGTCGCATTCGGGTGAGGTCGGAAACAGGCTCTCAAGGGTGGCGGTGCGCAGGGAGAGGTATTCTTCGGGCGATACGGGTAGCTCGAGCGCCGCGACGAGGTAGCGGGCCGACTCGATGGCCGGGCGCCCTATCATGTTGGCCTTAAGCGACCAATCAAAGGTCTTGCCCCACTTCTGCACCACCTCGCTGCTCGCCCGGGTGTAGAAGGGTTCGGTGTCCAACAGAACGCCGTCGAGATCAAAAATCGCGCAGCTGGGACGGCCTCCCATCAGCGGCTCCACGTTGCCTCCCCTGGACCGACCGCGAGCCGGAGCGCGCTCACAGCAGCTCCAGTACCCTGTCCGAGGGTCGAGCTATAACAGCCCTCTTCCCAGACACTACCACCGGGCGTTGCATGACAGCGGGCTCGTCCAGCAGCAGGTCCACGACTGCGGGCAGGCCCGCGTCCGGAGCCAACGACAAGTCACCGTCCTTGAACCTGCGGTCGGAAGTCCTGACCATCTGCACGGGGTCACCCCCGACCAGCTCTACGAGTCCGGACAGCGTCTCACGATCGAGGGGCGCTTTGAGATACTCTACGACGTCGAACTCGACGCCTCGCTCCTGGAGTACATCCAGCACTCCACGCGATTTTCCTCAAGAAGGGTTGTGATAAACGGTAACCTTGGCCATTTTTTCCTCCGCCGTGGGAGCTTAGCAATCGCAGGCGGACAGACAAGCACCGACCGCCGATTGCCATGAAGGATTCCGCGCAGAAGATCTCGCCTCAGGAAAAAATAATCGCCAGGCCGCTGAAGAGCAGGAATCCCGCCAACACTGTCACCACGTGACCGGCTGCTATCAACAGGCGCAGCGGCTCCTGCCCCGCAATCGACCGCGCCAGGCCAAGGCCGAACAACGAGGCCTCGGTGACAGCCAGCACGAGGGCAGCCGCGAACAAGGGGGTCGCCCACAGCACAATGCAGGAAACGAGGCAGAGCAGAAGTCCAGAAATCTGGTTCACAGCGCAGGGGGCTAGTTACTCTTGCATTTCACGGCACGGGCCGTGACCTTGCACACCACGGTGGGAGTTGTCAGACACTCGCCACTCACCACGTCGGCACCGAAAAGCAGGCTTGCCGTGAGTAGGGTCTGTCCGGCAGCGGCATTGAGATCTATACCGCCGGATTTGCCACCGGCCTTGATCTTGACCCGGGCTACCCCCCTCTTGGTGATTATCGAAACCGAGGCCTTGGTTATGCCGCCGTAGGCTCCGGTCTTATCCTTGAACTTAAACCTGACGTCGTTCTTGTTCTCAAAGGCAGAGGAGGGAATAGACGCGATCCATATCTCCGAACCGCTGTTGCCTCCCAGCCGACTGGTCAGGCCGGTGTCGCTGGGGAGAACGGTAAAGTCGGCCAACGGGAGATCGGCCTTGATCATCAGCTTGTCGGTGTCCACGCCGGGCTTCAGGCTTACCTTGACCCGGCTGCGGCCGGTGAGAGTCGGCGACAGTGCCTCGCAGCTACCAGACGAGCACTGGCCCGAGGGAGTGCAGAAATCAGGAGACGTACTGCAGGAGACCCCGTCGGCTTCCGGGGAATTGTCACAACCGGTAAGTACGCTGCAGGAATCCACCGTGCAATCGTTGCCGTCGTCGCACAAGTTGGCGTCGGGCACGTTGGCGCAGGTATCGGCAACACAGCTGTCCGCGGTGCAGGCTATTCCGTCGTCGCAACCGATCACGTTTACACACACGTGGGCCTGCGCATCGCAGGAATCCACCGTGCAACCAACACCGTCGTCACACAGTGACACCGCGGGATAGCCCGGCGTAGCGGCTATACAGCCCTCGTCTATGCAGGTCGCGCTGCAACCATCACCGTCGACCAGGTTGCCATCATCACAGAGCTCACCCGGGTCAGTTACACCGTTGCCACAATCTCCACAGGGCGAAAGGCTCGGCACCAGTTCTGTAACGATGGCCGGCGAATGACTGCCGGCGAGCGACGGTGGTACGGCCGCGAGTCGGTACCTCGCCCTGTTTTCGCCGCTCGGATCAGCGTTCATCGAACTGCCCGCCAGCGTGCTCACCGATCCATGCCCGGTGAGGATGTTTTTCCCCAGGTTGCCCTGGTTTTCGATGACGGCCGTCGAGAGCAGTTGGACCTCGCAGCCCTCGAGACTGATAGCCCCGAATATGCCTGATAGAGAAGCACCCGAGGTCAGGAGGCTGCCGCTCACCAGCAGGTTGCTTCCCGCCACCGCGCTCACGGAGCCAGCCACGCCGCCATTTGAAGCCGAAGCGTCCACGTCGCCGTCAAGGACCAGCAGGCCAGAGGCTGATATATAAAGGTCCCCGCCCGCTGCCGATCCGCCAGTTAATTCAACCATCGAATCCGAAGCCAGGAGAATGTCGCCGCTGAGCGAGGCGATGTCCACGATCCCGCCGCCGCCCTGGCTACCCTTCGCCAGTGATTCAACCGTACCCTCTACGTTGACACTGCCTTGGGCCTCCAGCGAAACATCACCTCCGAAGCCGTCGGGAATAGCACCGTTGGCTCTAATCTTTACGTAAGGCGAAACGTGCAGCGTTCCGCCGGCTTCGTAGAGCTGTTCACCCCCGTCACCGCCCACGCCGTTGGCCCCGTTTCCGTCAGTACTGAAGATCATACGGTTGGCCTGGCTGCCACCGCTTATGTCGATGTTGCCGGCAGCCGTCACGAAAATCTCTCCACCAAAGCCTTCGCCACCAGCCGCGTTGGCCGACAACGGGGCGTTCAAGTTAACGTTGCCCACTGCGTCGATTTCTATGAGGCCACCGTCGAAATCTCCGCCTGCGACATCTATTTCAGCGCTCACTGTAATATCCTGTCCGCCAAACAACGAGACGATACCGCCGCCGCCAAGGCCACCGCCGGTGGCCTGCAGACCGGCGCCCAATATCAGCGGACCAGCCAAGGCTGAAATCGAAATGTCCCCACCGTCAGAATCAGGGGTGGTACCGTCCATGTCTATCGTATCGCCCACCGAGACGCCGGCCGCGGCCGTTATTCTGACAGATCCCGGGTTAGCCACCGTTCCCCTTATCTTGCCGTTCAAGATCGCGTTGCCGTCACCGATGGTGCAGCTACCCGCCCCGAGCAGCGCGCATTCCAAATCGCTGAGGCAGGGAGTGCTCGTAGCACCACTGCAGGCTTTCCTGACCAGGAACACGGCTGATCCCCCGAAACCTCCCGCGCCCCTGATATCCACCCTGTTGTTGCCCGCGTCGAGTTCGAGTCGACCGCAGAGTACCTGCCCCGACGACCCGCCGAAGTCCAGGGTACCGCCACCCGTTACCTGCAACGTGCGCAGGCCAAAATCGAGTACCGCACCGGTGTCAACGACCACCACAGAGTTAACAATGCAGGGGTCATCGGCGGGAGCGCAGACCTGGTCGGCAGTTGTGACGGCAGCAGCCGAAAAGGGAAAGGCCAAGGCTACAAGCAACGGGCCAACACAAAGGACTGTCCACAAAAAACGAGCGAAGGGGTTTTTGTTCATGGTAGTGAGCTTCCAGTGGGAGCGCGCCCGACCGCGGCAACCGAGTTATAGTATCTCTCATAGATACTACGGCGCGCGCAACTACATCAAGGGTATATTTTTGCGACTCCCCCTGTGGGGGGGCACAACGAAAGAAAGCTCAGCGTTTTCGCGACGAGGCGCGGGAGGAAACGAGAAGTTCCAGGAACTCAGTTGAGGGGGTCAGCACCACGGTGGTCTGTTCTCCCAGGGTTTTACGCCAGGATTCCAGCGTGCGGATAAAGCCGTAGAAATCAGCGTCGCGGCCATATGCCTTGGCGTACACGTCGGTGGCCAGGGCGTCAGCCTTACCGCGGATGATCTCCGATTCGCGGTTCGCGTCGGCGATAATGACCCGCTTCTCGCGCTCAGCCTGCGACCTGATCTTGGTCGATGCCTCGTCTCCCTCGGCGCGAAACTTCTTGGCCAGCCTCTCACGCTCGGTGCGCATGCGACGAAAAACGTTCTGCTCGTTCTTTTCGGGCAGGTCGGTTCGCTTGATACGGACATCGACTACCTTGATGCCGTACTCGGCCGCCCTACGATCAGAATTCGACCTGACCACGTCCATGAACTTCGTTCGATCGCCCGATACCACGTCGGTACTGGTCACCTGTCCGATTGCCTCGCGCAGGTTGGAGTAAATGATGTCGTCGAGACGCGACTGCGCCCCGGCCTCGGTGAGAACGGTCTGGTAGAACTTGAGCGGGTCTATGATCTTCCAGCGCGAAAAGTTGTCTACCACCAGCTGTTGCTTGTCGCGGGTTATCAACTCGCGCGGCGCGGCGTCGTACTCCATCAGTCTCTTGTCGAAGTAGACCACCTGGTGGACAAAGGGTATACGAAAGTTCAGCCCGGGTTCCACTATCGTGCGCATGGGCTTACCGAACTTGAGCACCAGCGCCTGCTGCCACTCGCCAACGCTGAAACACGCGCCCGCGTAAACAAGAGCTATCGCGGCCACCACGGCCACCACGGCTGCCGTCAGGCGGTTCACCGGGGAACCTCGGCCGACCTGCTGCCCGCGCCACCGGAGCCGGTCACGCCGGCAAGCGGCAACAGCGGAAGAGCGCCGCGCGCGATTTTCTCGTCGACGATGATCATGTTGACATCGGCGAACACCTCTTCGAGGGTTTCAAGGTACAAGCGCTTGCGCGTGACCTCGGGAGCGCGACGATAGGCGTCGTAGAGCAGATCGAAGCGCTGGGCCTGGCCCTCGGCTTCTTTAACTACTGACTCCGAGTAGCCATGCGCCTGGTTGATCAGCTGCGCAGCGTCGCCCCTGGCGCGGGGAAGCACGTCGTTGGCAAAGCCCTCGGCCTCGTTGATCAAGCGCTCCTTGTCCTGCTCGGCGTTGATCACGTCCTTAAACGCGTCCTGCACCGGGTCGGGTGGAACCACGTCCTGCAGCTTGACGGTGACCACGTGCAGGCCCACCTGGTAGCGGTCGAGCATGGCCTGCAAAATCACCTGGGCCTCGGTCTGCACCTCCAGCCGTCCCTCTGTAAGTGCCCTGTTGATAGTATTGCGCCCAACCACCTCGCGCATGGCCGATTCGGCCGAGTCGCGAAGCGTTTCGGACGGGTCGCGGACGTTGAAGAGGAAGGCCTTGGGATCCTTTATGCGGTACTGGACGATGAAATCGAGATCCACGATGTTACCGTCCGACGTGAGCATGCGGGATTCTTCGGTCACCTGCCGATAACGCGCCGGGGGCCCCACGTCTATCGTCCTGAAGCCCACTTCTTCCTTGAGCACCACCGTCACCGGCGGCTTGAGAACAGTCTCTACGGGCCACGGCAGGTGCCAGTGGAGGCCCGGCCCTGTGGTGGCCGTCACCTTGCCGAAACGAAGCACTACACCTGCCTCGCTTGGGTTGACCTGGTACACGCCGGTGGCGAGCCACAAGGCCAGCAGCAAGCCAACTCCGGCCAGTCCCAGCGCGCCGCCGAAGCGTCCCCGCAGCTTGGCCACCAGCTGGGCCAGCAGTTCCTCGGGTGTCGGCGGCCTCTGCCCGCCGCCGTTTCCAAATGGTGATCCGTATCCGTTGGACATCTTACACGGGTACCCTTGCAGCGCGCAGGAGTGGTGTCAATGCCAAGCCCACGATGGGTCGCGCCGTGCTATAGATCCAGCACTGGGGCAAGATGGTTCCGCTGCGATGATTGCCCCGCCCGCTACTACCCTGCCCGTGATTGCAACGCTGACCGCTTCGGTGCTCATCGCCGCTGCCGCCCTGGCGTGGTACCGGCCGCGCAGCGTCGTCGATCACCCCCTCCTGGTACTGGCCGTACCGCTGCTGCTCTCGCTGCTATCGATGGCAGCGCTGGTGGACCCCGCCGGCCCCTCGCTGCGCATGCGCCTGGACCCGAGCGAAGAGCCCATGCTTGCTCCCGACGACCCGGGGCTGGCGCCCTACCACCGGGCCACCGCTAATTTTGGGGACGACAACGTCTACGTGGTGGCCGTGGAGACAGCCGAGGTCTTCAACACCGAGTTCCTGCTCGCCATGCAGACGGCCAGCAACCGGCTACGACGGCTCAAGGGCGTGCGCAACGTGGACAGCCTGGTGACCACCACTCACTACGGTTACGACAACGACATCGACACCGTGCTGGTGCGCCGGCTGATAGACCGGGTGCCCGAAGACCTCGACGCCATGGCCGCGCTCCGGGAGCGCGCGCTGTCGGACAGGGTTTATCCGCGCAGCATCGTTTCGGCCGATGGGCGCACCGCAGCGTTGAACATCTCCTTTGCCAGCATGAGTGACGGCGACTTCGTGCAATCAGGACTCGACGAAAGTATACGGGCCATCGCCATCGAGGAATTTCCCGCACCCGCGAGCGTGTACGTCACCGGTCGCCAGCACGTCAAGACACGGGCCCATCACATCATGGTCGGCGATCTGTCGTGGCTCATCCCACTGGCCATGACCGTGGGCGCGTTCGTAGGGTGGCTGGTGACCGGCAGTCTTCGCGCGGGTTTCATCCCGGTGGGCGCCAGCGTGCTGGCCACCCTGTGGGTCTTTGCCACGTTGGCGGCGCTGGGCAGACCGCTCAACATGATCACTCTCGTCCTGGGCCCCGTACTCATCTGCGTGGGCGCGGTCTACGGCATACACATACTGGCGCGCTACGAAGCACTGGTCGACGAGGGCATGAACGCGCGCGACGCAGCCCTGGGCTCGCTCAAGGACACCGCCGCTCCCACGCTCATGGCCGGGGCCACCACGGTGGCGGGTTTTGCCTCGCTTGCCGGGTCCGACATCCCTGCCACGCAAGAGCTGGGCCTGCTGGCCGCCACCGGCGTGGCCTGGGCCACCGTGTCTTCACTGTGTTCCATCCCCGCCCTGCTTTCCCTGCTGCCGCCACGGGGCAGCCGTAGACAAACGAGCGTGGGACTGCGTGCGAACGCCCTCCTGCGGCGCCTGCTCGATTTGATCGCGGGCCTTTGTACGCGCCGTCCCCTGCCCATCCTGGCTGCCTGGGCACTTGTAGCCGTGGTATCGGCCGGACTGCTGCCGCGCATCGTGGTCGACACCGACTACCTGACCTTTTTTGACCCCGCCTCCAAGGTGAGAACAGACTTTGCGGCAGTCGGTCGACTGCTCACCGGCGCGTCGCCGGTTTACGTGGCCCTGCACGGTGGGCGGGAGGGAGCCTTTCGCGAACCCGGCACGCTGCGCGCGCTTGAACGTCTGCAGGCCGAGGTCGATCGCGTACCCGGTGTGAGGGCCACCACGACCATCGTAGATTTCATCGCCCCGCTTAACCGCGCGATGGAAAGAGGCGATCCCTCGGCAGAGCGCGTACCCGACAGCAAGGCCGGCGTGGCCGAGCTCATGTTCATGCTGCCGCGCAACCGAGTACGGGGCCTCGTCAACAGCAACCACAGCAGCGCCAACCTGCTGGTGCGCAGCTCGGCTACGGGTTCGGCCGCTGTCCGGCAACTCGAAGACGACCTCAAGGTGGCAATAACCCGGGCCGGGCTCCCCGCCGGGATGGAAGCCAACGTCACTGGCAACACTATCTTACTGAACCACGGCGCCGACAGCCTCGCGCGTACGCAGACCACCATCGTTGCCTTCGCGGCGCTGGCTATCTTTGTGCTCATGGCCAGGTTCTTCCGTTCGGCGGGCGCCGGTCTGCTCGCGATGATACCCAACCTCGTACCCGTACTGGTTTTCTTCGGTCTGCTGGGAGCGGGCGTAGCCATGCTGTCGCTCGCCACCAGCCTGCTCGGCTGCGTAGCACTGGGAATGGCGGTAGACGACACAGCTCACTTCCTGGTGGGTTACAAGCGCCGACGCGCGCGCGGCATGCAGGCCGAGGCCGCCGTTTCGGACTGCATAGCCACCCTGGGAAAGCCCATCGTGGTGACCTCCATCATGCTGTCGTCCGGTTTCCTGGTGCTGTTGCTGTCGGGCTTCGCGGCATTCCGGCAACTGGGCGCGCTGGCGGCGACGACCATGATGATCTGCCTGTTCGCCGACCTCACCCTGCTACCCGCCCTGCTGCTTCGTTTTCGGCGCTGACCTGCGCTGACGCTCAACTACGCTTGACGCCGCCAGCCCACGCAGCGGGCCGCGCGGCTCAGGGTCTCTGTTGAAGGTTCGACAACGCGAAGTCCGAGTCGGTGAGCCCCGGCTCGGGCTCGAGCAGGTCGACCACCAATCGCGAGTGGGTGTCTTCGAGCAGGTCGTGCATAGTCGAATCGGTAGCGATCCAGGTGCCTCCGAATTCGCTGATGCTGTCGTGCCGGGCCTCCATTCGCTTGGCAAGGACGTCGGCCTCGTCCCAGTACTCGGTCTTGACCGGAACGTAGTGCTCTTTCTCGAGCCAGTTCTTCGTGCGCGTGTAACTCGAGCCGGCCTCGGGTCGCATGACGGCCTCGACCACGTAGCACGACATCCCCTTTACTTCTTCGTCAGCCCGCCTGGTGTAGTCAGCGTCCTCTATGTCACCCACGCTGACGAGAAAATCCTCGAAGCTAAAATCGGTGCCTGCTATATGCTGTCCCTTCATGCTCACGCGGTGGGTACGCCCGCGCGTGGGCGAAAAAATAAACTGCTCGTCCTCGGCCTGGTCATGGTGAACAAACAGGTAGCCCGTGTGGCGGAGCTCGTAGGGTCCCGTGAACTTGACGATGGTCCGTGAGAACACGTCGTCGGTGGCCTCATCTTCTTCGTCTCGGTAGTCGAGCGCCTGCGTCCAGAAGTTGACCCGCTGCGGGTTGCCGGCCTCGTCGCTGCTGGTGGCATAACTCTCCTGGTAGCTTGATTTGAGGCGCTTGCGATTCTTGAGAAGGCGGTCGTAGAGTTCGCGCCCGGTGAGTTTTTCGCCGATCTGGCTCTGCTCTTCAACCTCGGCCGCGCTCGGGTAATCCATCGGTCCATCGGCAGCTGTGACCACCGGCGGCAACAACAGGAACAAGAGAGACAACACCGCTGTACGAAACACCATGAGTTATCCTCGCCCCCGCGCGCCCAGTTGCTCGTAGAACATATATCCAGCCGCCATCGAAAGTGCGCTCAGCAGGTGCCAGGTCGCGTGTCCTTGCAGAAAGTGATTGTCGGGGTCGCAGAACACTCGCGTAACGTCGAGCGCGGAAAAAACGCTTGCCGACGCCAGCAGCACGAGCATGACCGCGTACCAACGGTAGTCGTCGGGCCCGTCCGGGCGGCGGCTGCAGGCAATCTCCTGGCCCAGCAACACGAAGATCAGCCCCAGAACGATGAGCTGGATGGGAATCCCGAGCAGGTAGAACAGCACTACCAGCACCGAGCCAGCCGCTACCACGAAGCCCAGGTCACGAGCGATGGCCCCGCCACTGGCAGCGCCAAGGCGGGCGCGGTTAATGGCCAGCAGCAGGCCCAACCACAGGAACATCCCCACGAAATCGAGAAACTGCGTGAAAAAATTGTACGACGCGTGGTAGACGAGCGAAAACAGGCCGGTCAGCAGCATGGCAGGAGCAAACAGGCCCAGCCCGCGGCCGGTTTTGCCTTGTGAGCGCCGCCACAGCAGCAGGGCCACGAGCAGGTAGGCAATATTCGACCAGGTGTTGGCCGGCTCTACCACCCATGAACACAGGGGGGCCTCGCACCAATCCACGTTTGGCGGGGCCAGCAAACTCAGTGCCGACCAGGGACAGCCCGGCTGTAGGGGGGGCGCGTACACCGCCCCTACCTAGCAGGCAGGCGCAGCCCTATAAAGCCCCTCCCCTTTTTGACAGGCTTAACGAAGGGCCGTTATGAAGCGTCTTCCTGCCAGGCCATCCGGTAATCCAACCAGGCTCTGGTCCTCGCCGAAAGCCACCCCCCTATCATCGGCGAGCGAGGCCAGGCCAAGCCTGGCCATTTTGCTCGGCAGGGCGTGACCGTTCTCCCAGCGATTTACCGTGCTCACGGTTATGCCCAGGTGATGGGCAAGTTCTTCCTGCGTCATGTGCAGGCTGTTACGAAAGATACGTATGAGCGATCCAATATTTTCTTGTTGCATTGTCGACCCCCGTCGTTCCCGCCTCGCCGCTGCGCCAATCGCAGTCCGAAGCAGGCCGTGTAGTTAATGCAATGCTACACGCAGCAGGGGTCTCCGCTCTCGCACCCGAACGGGTATTTCTTACGCCACGCAACACACGCACGTCTTGCTGCCGCACTACACAAGGGGTTTCAGGGAGTCACGGCAGCCCCGCCGGGCCGGGTGAAGGGAATTTTCGTTAACCGTACGGTGCTTTACTCTTTCCCATAAGGGGGTGCCCCCCCCGCCGGGGTGGCCACGGGCGTTACTGCTGGGAGCGCGCGCGACCGTTTTCTAATCAAAACCTGGCAATCGCCTCACAAGCACTTTACCAACAGCGCCCATGATGATAGCCGCTGTTCCAGTCGTCTACGGGTGGCGCGCCAGTCGCGAACCTGTCGTGGTAGAAACAAGAGAGGAAAAAATGAGAGAGTACTACGCACCACTGGCCCTCGCCGCACTGATGATGCTGCCCACGCTTGGCGCCGCCGCCAGCCCCGAGCTTGACCTCGGCGGTAAAGACGGGATCGAGCTATCGGCGAGCGACAGTGATTTCTCGCTCGAGCTGGGTGGCAGGGTCATTGCCGACACCGTGTCCTGGAACGTCGACAGCGCCGTAGAAACAGCCATCGGCGAACAGACCAGTGAGAGTGAATTCCGCCGCGCGAGGTTATACATGGCGGGCACCATCTACGGCTACGTGATCTTCAAAGCCCAGTACGAATTCGCCGGTGACAACGCCGACTTCAAGGACATGTACCTGGGTATAAAGGACATCCCCCGCCTGGGCACGGTCAAAGTCGGTCACTTCAAGGAGCCCTTCAGCCTCGAGGAGCTCACCAGTTCGAAATACATCACCTTCATGGAGCGCTCGCTTCCGGGGGTCTTCGCACCCTCGCGTAACACCGGGCTCGGATTTCACAGCACCGCGCTTGACGACCGCCTCACGCTGGCAGCCGGCCTGTTCCACGACAGCGACGGCATTGGCGACAGCGGCGACAAAAAGCTGAACTTCTCGGCCCGTGTTACCGGCACACCGATCAAGGAAGACGGCAGCCTGCTGCACCTGGGCCTTTCGTGGACCAGCCGCGACCCCGAAGACAACCTCCTCAGGCTCAGGCAACGCCCCGAGGTACACCTGGCCGACCGCTTTGTAGACACCGGCAGCGTGGCGGCCGAGGGCATGGACGTGCTGGGCCTCGAGGCGGCCGCTGTTCTCGGGCCGCTTTCGCTGCAGGGCGAGTACATGGCGGCTTCGCTCGATATAGCCGGGGGCACGGACGCCGACCTGTCGGGCTGGTACGCCTACGCGAGCTGGTTTGTGACCGGCGAGAGCCGCGCCTACAAGGCTGGCAAGGGCGTCTTCAGTCGCGTGCGCCCAGCAGACAATTTTACGGTTGACGGCGGCACTGGCGCTGTCGAACTGGCCGTCAGGCTGTCAAACCTGGATCTCAACGACGCTGGAGCCAGCGTCAGCGGCGGGGAACTCGACGACCTCACGCTCGGCCTGAACTGGTACCTGGATCCCTCCACGAGAGTGATGATTAACTGGGTAAACGCCGATATCAGGGGACTGGGCGAAGCCGACGCCCTGCAGGCTCGTTTCCAGGTCGATTTCTAGCACCCAAGCCCCCCCCATAGGCCGTTTTTTCTCATGTGTGCGAAATTGGTAAACTTTTGCCCAACCTGCCCTAACTATAACCAGTGCTTATCTAAAATCGGAATTTATTTCATTGCTTCTTATCTTGCATAGGCGGACTGTCGTTAGTACCTTTGTCTGAGGCAGTCGGCGAGGTTCTCCGGTTGCTAGACTGAGAAATCAAAATTCCGAAAGGGACCAAGGAGAATGAATATGGCTTTTATCGGATACTTCATAGCAATGGCGGCCTGGATCACGTGGATATACAGGCAGTACAAGGACGGAGACCGGCCGGTGGCCTACGGTTGGTTCGTAGCCAGCCTGCTGCTCGGTGGCTTCGAATACGGCAAGGGCATCCTGTCGCTCATGGTCAACCTCCCGGTCTACGGGCAGGCGGCCCTGGTTTCGACAGTGCTCACGCTGACCGTGCTGTACGTCTACTCGTCGCGCAACGCTGGCGCGGTAGAACAGGTCGAGGCAGAAACCGCCCAGGCCTGAAAACGGCGGCGGCTCAACAGCCCCCCGCAACTTACACCCCGGCCGCCCACTGCTGGAAACAGCCACAGGGTGACCGGGGTTTTTTATTGGGGCCGTACCTACTGGCTGCCATGCAGTTACAAGAGCGATACTGGGCCGAACAGCCGGCCGGGCCACCGTCTGGCCCTTGACGCGAGCTTTGACTGACCCCGGCCATCGGCAGTAGACTGCTGGCCGTGAAGCTGTCGGCCTCTGTTGCGCCTGTATACCTGGCCCTGGCCTGCACCGCGGTGATGGGCCTGCTGGCCTGCGCCGGATGCAAGGTCGACGCGCAGCCGACAACGCACCCCGTTGATAAAACCCTCGCAGTCTTTGCCGCCGACCTGCCCCGCTCTGGCCTCGCCTTGCTCGGCGGGGGACAAGCGCTGAGCATAGACGGCGTAGCCTACTCGCGTGGTCTGCTCAGCGACGAGCAACAGTGGAGGGCGCTGGTCAACAGCGCACGCGGCTCTGAGTGGCCGGCGCTGGCCGGCTGGAAACCCCAGCTGGACTGGAGCCGGCAGTCGCTGGCCTGGTTGGCCTTCGACGGAGCCACACGGCAGCTGGTCTTCGAAGAGCTTCGCGAGGAGAACGGCACCTCAAGCCTGGTATTTTCGGCCCGCGGCCTGCGCCGTCCCGACCGCCCACAAGGCCCGGTTTCGCTGCTGCTGCTGCGCGTCGACGGTGTCGGGGGCCCAAGCCCCCGCCTGCTGCTGAAAAAACCCGACGGCAGCCTGGCCCCGCCACCGGCGGGCGAAAATGACCCCACCCCCCCGATCGGGTAGCGCCCGGCAACTTTTCTGACGAGAAATCGTTTTCCAAGGCGCTTTTCCCTTGCCAGGACCACCGGGAGAGGAGTAACTTGTCTACCAGCGCCCCCTAGACAACCGTCGGCCATAAACACCCCCTCTGACCGGGGTGTGGGACGCTGCGGCAAAATTGGCGGGCGCGAAGAAGGGGGAGACAGATGAAGGCCAAGCTGCTCACACTCGCTCGCACAAGCGCAGTCGCACTCGCGACAGCGTCGGCTCTTTTTGTACTCCCAAGCCCTGCTGCCGCCCAGGAGATCACTCACGGCCAGGCCCTGGCCATGAACAGCTACGACGGCAACCTGCGCGACCTGCCGGTCACCGACGACTTCCTGCCCGGCCGCTCGGTCATGGAAGGACCCAAGCGACGCATCTATCCCCGCGGCGAGGGCCCGCTCAACTGGACAACGCTGGATCAGCCCGACCCACTGCTCGCGGTGCAACAGCGCGCCAGCGCGTCTCTCAAGTTCGGCTCTACGTCGAGGGCGTTTACCACGCCAACCCTCAACTTCGACGGCCAGGGCAACAGCTTCGTCTCCCCTCCCGACACCGTGGGCGACATAGGACCCACTTATTACATACAGATGATCAACGGCGGCAGCGGCACGCCCTTCCAAGTGTTCAACAAGAGCACCGGGGTAAGCGTGGCCGGGCCCACCAACCTGCACACCTTGTGGTCGGGCAGCGGGGCCTGCTCGTCCGGCCGCGGTGACCCCATAGTAAACTACGACCAGCTCGCTAATCGCTGGGTACTGAGCGAGTTCGCGGGCAGCGGTAACCACCTGTGCGTATACGTCTCCCAGACCTCCGACCCGGTGGCCGGCGGGTGGTACGCCTACGACTTCTCCGTGCCGCAGTTTCCCGACTACCCCAAGTACGGCGTTTGGAACAATGCTTACTACGTAGGCACCAACGAGAACGCCCCGACGGTGTACGCGCTTGACCGCAGCAAGATGCTGGTAGGCGACTCCTCGGCGGCCTACGTCCGCCTGACGGCCCCGCACCTGGCTGGCTTCGGTTTCCAGATGATGCAGCCGGCCGACGCCGACGGTTCGCTGGCTCCGCCCGTGGGATCGCCGGGCATGCTCTTTCGCCATCGCGACGACGAGGTGCACAACGCCGGTTCGAATAACTCGACGGAAGACTACCTCGAAATCTGGAACTTCGACGTAGATTTTTCCAGTCCGGGCAGTTCCACCCTCACCAAGGCCCAGGACATAGCCATGGCCGAGTTCGAGTCGGAGCTGTGTGGCCTGTCGTCGTTCGAGTGCGCCCCGCAGCCGGGAACCGCTACCGGGCTCGACCCGCTGCGCGAGGTGGTGATGCACAGGGTGCAGTACCGCAACATGGGCAGCTACGAAGTCATGGTAGGCAATTTCGTCACCGACGTGGCCGGAGGCTCATCGGATCATCACGGCATACGCTGGTTCGAACTCAGGCGCACCACGGGCGCGAGCAACTGGACCCTGCACCAGGAGGGCACCTGGGCGCCGGATTCGCATCATCGCTGGATGGGCAGCATAGCCATGGACGGCAGCGGCAATATCGCGCTGGGTTACAGCATAAGCAGCAGCACACTTTCACCGGGCATGCGCTACGTGGGCCGCACAGCGGGCGACGCCGCGGGCACGATGACGACCGGCGAGATAACGATAGTGGCCGGCAGCAGCTCGCAGACCGGTAGCACGCGCTGGGGCGATTACAGTTCGATGAACGTAGACCCGGTAGACGAGTGCACTTTCTGGTACACCAACGAGTACATGCCGAACGGCGGCAACTGGACTACCCGCATCGCGAGTTTTCGTTTTGACAGCCCCACCTGCACCGGTGGCATAGGTGAGTGCGGCAACGACACGGTAGAGGGTGGAGAACAATGCGACGGCAGTGATCTCGGGAGCTGCCCGCTGGGTCCCTGCGACCCCGACTGTACCTGCCCCGACGCGGTGTGTGGCAACAACGTGGTGGAGTCAGGCGAAAGCTGCGACGGCAGCCAGCTGGGCTCGTGCTCGGTTGGCCCCTGCGACCCCGACTGTACCTGCCCGGCCCCGGTCTGCGGCAACGACATAATAGAAGAAGGCGAGGCCTGCGACGGCACCGCGACCGGCGACTGCCCCACGGGCAGCTGTGCCGTGAACTGCCAGTGCCCGGACCCGGTCTGCGGCAATAACGTGATCGAACCGGGCGAAGAGTGCGATGGCGCGCAGGACTCGGCCTGCCCCGGCCAGTGCAACGCCGCCGGGAGCGGGGCCGACGAGTGCCAGTGCCAATCGACTTCGGGCGACTGTTGCGAGGTCAACCAGGAGGGTGAGGCCGGCTGCAGTGACCCGACCATAGAGGCCTGCGTCTGTGCGCTTGACGCGTTCTGCTGTGATGAATTTTTCGGCTACTGGGATTCAATCTGCGTAGACGACGTTGATACCTTCGGCTGTGGAACATGTGATGGTGGACCAACCACGACCACTACTACTACGGTCTCGAATACCACCACTACCACGACTACCGTTCCGGCGGGCGGCCTGCCCGACTGCCCGGCCACCCAGTCCGGGGTCTGCGATGGGCCGCTCAAGGGTAGCCTGCTGATCAAGGACAACGGTGGCAGTAGCAAGCTGCTGAAGTGGAAGTGGCTCAAGGGCAGTATCCCGGTACCGACAGTGTTCGGCGACCCGGCGTTCGGTGGAACCGGCTACGCGATGTGCGTGTACAACACCACGCTCGCCAGCGAATTACAGGTGCCCGGCGGTACGGGCTGGAGCTCTAACTCGAAGGGCTTCAAGTACAAGGATACCGCCCTCACCAACGACGGGGTCAAGGCCATAAAATTGCAGTCGGGTAACTCAGCCAAGTTACAGCTGCAGGCCAGGGGCGCGTCGACGCCCACGCCCACACCGGCCGGGCCGGGCATAATGTTCGACATGTCGGCCGGTGTCGTAGCGCAGATACACAGCGCCAACGGTAACTGCTGGTCTACGGGTTTCGCCAGCGTGAACGTGAAGAAGAACAGAGCGAACCTGTTCAAGGCCAAAAAGTAATCCGACGGCGGGTTTACGCGCTCCATCGAGGTGGCCGGCGCCCGGTTTATCAGGGTCGCCAGCCACCTCGACCGGGGCCCCTCCGTTGCGGCGTCGCTCCTGAGCGGTTAGCCTGCCGCCGGTGAGCACCAACCAAGCCCGAGGCCATCTGAGACAAGGCGCCATCGCCCTGGGAATCTTGTCGGCCTGCCTGCTCTATACACTGCTGCCCATATGGCGCCAGGGACCGTCCACCGTCGTACCTGCAGTGGAGCGCCCCGGAAACTGGCAGGCGCTGGTGGAAAACGACGTCCGCTTCGGCGCCTGGGGCACCAGCCGCAACGCCTGGACGCTTACCCACGAACCTTGGAACTTGTTCGACGCCGAGCCCTGCTACCCCGCGACCAATACGCTGGCCTTCGGCAACCCCATGATCTCGCTGGGCGTCCTGGGAGCCCCGGTGCGACTACTGGTCGGCGATCCAGTGCTTACCTACAACGTAGTTGTTGCACTGGTCATGATGTCATCGGCCCTGGCCATGTTCCTGCTGGTGCGCAAGTGGACCGGCGAGCCGGCTGCGGCGCTGGCAGCCGGAATAATGTTCGCCTTTCACCCGGTGGCTTTGAAAGGGCTTCATCACCTGTTCACCTACGACCTGTCATGGATAGTATGGGCGTTGTTCTTCGGATACCGGCTGTTGCACGACGGGCGATTCAGCGACGCGTTGCTGCTGGCGGTGGCACTTGTCATGCAGATGGGTGGCAGTTACTACAGCGCACTTTCTGGACTCATTGTAGGAATACCAATGGGGGCGTGGACCGTGTGGTGCAACCGCGATCGTCGGTTTCCTGCGGTCCCGCTGGGCTTGGCCCTGGTGCTGGTAATAATCGGCGGAGTCCTTATTTACCTGCCCTTCGTTAACACGGGGGCCGAACTCGATTCGAGAGTCAGCTTGCAGACCTTCGCCGCCTGGGGCGACTTCCTGGCCGGCGGCCCACGCTTTACCGGCTGGTGGATGCTGCTGCTGGTTGCGGCCGCTTTTGCCCCCCTGCCGGCCGGGCTGAAAAATCTCACCCGGTGGGCCGGCAACCCACGCTGGGCACTGCTGGCTGCCGCCCTTATGGTCGCGGTCGTAACCACCGGTGGCGCTACGAACCTGGTCAACCTGCTGCCCGGATTTGAAACCATCCGCGTCCCGTTATTTCTGTCCAGGGGCACCCACCTCGCACTTTCAGCCCTGGCCGGTCTGGGCGCGGCGGTACTACTGGCCCTGGCCCCGGCGGAGCGAAAGAAGCCGGCGGGGCTGATCCTGGTTCTTGCCACGCTGGCGTTCACCCTGTTCTTTCCCTTACCCGGCTCAGAACCCCCGGCGATTTACGCGTTAGAGGTGAGGCCGGACAACGCGGAACTGGAACTCTTTGACACCCTCGAGCGCCACGGAAACAGCGGGCCGTTGCTGGAACTGCCCCACCGCAAGGGGGACCTCACGCCACACGCCAAGTCGTTACTGCTGACCTCGTTTCACCATCGGCGCACGTCGGCCTGCTACAACTCCTACGCCCCGCCGGAACTCGAGCAGGTAAGCTCCATCGCCCGCGACATGCCGTCACCGTCGGCCCTTTCCGCCGCCCGGCACCTGGGATTCACCACCATAGTGGTGCGCCACCCAGGGGATGATCCAAAGGCCACGGCGTTGCTCGAACGCATGAAAAAAGTATCTGAGAACCCGAACAGCGGCCTGCGCCTTCTTCACTCCGACGAGTGGCTGTCAGCCTTTACGCTCAGCGCGAACGACTGACACGGCAAGCGCCGCCGCGAACCCCGCGCGCGTAGCTCGTGCCGGCAGCGTTTATGAAAGTACCACTGTTGCCGAAGTTCTTACCCCAGCCAACGTCGCGGATACCGCTGGGCCCATAGGCACCCGAGGTGGACGACCAGTAGCCCGACGACGCGGTCGGGCCGAAGACCGGATCGATGCAGGGGGGCGAGCCCTCGTGACTGCAATCAACGAGAGTCTTGAGCTGGCCTATGGTCGGCAGCTGCCAGTCGCAGACCCCGGCCAGGCAGGCTCCGCGAGTGCCGTTAAGTCGACCGAGAAAATCGAGGAACACGGCGCCGTCGCCCGGCGTGCCACCACGGTCACAACTGCCGTCTTTATCAAGGTCCCGGCACCAGTCGTAGGTATTGTTAACGTGGTGGGTATCGTCGCAGCTTCGCGCGGGCTCGTTTGCGGTAAGAGACTTCGAGTCACAGAACACAGCGGTGCCCAGCTCGCCGGTTTTCTTTTCCCACAACAGGCCGGTCGAATGATCGGCCACGGTACCGTCGCCGCAGTCCTCGAAGCCAACGGTCGTTGCCCCCGCAACCGCCTTCCCCTCGGATCGCTTATGGTCACACAACCCGCAGGCCGCCAACAACATCGCCGAGCCCGTGACGGCCAGCAGCGCTAGAGGCCTCAGCAAAGCTCGCTCTCTCTTTTCATGTTCATCCACAGACCAAAGGACTACACGGCATGTCGCAGGACACAAGTCCCACGCTGCACTGGGCCATGCGCAGCGCGTCGCTTATGGTGCAAGCGTTGTCCTGCGTCCCCGGCGGATTGACGTCGCAGCGGTCAAAAGCCGCTATCGAAGCGCAGCCGCGCAAGCCCACCGAATACTGGGCCACTATCATCGCGTCGATCACGTTGATCGAGCCGTCGGCGGTAACATCACCGCAGCTGGCCTGCCCCAGGCACAGGCCGGCCGAACACTGGTCTCCCGAAGTTCCCGGGTCACCGTCATCGCAGGCCGCGTTGTTGTCCGGGTGCGCACAGGTACCCACCCCGTCGCAGAAATCATCAGTGCAGGGATTGCCGTCGTCGGCGCAGACGGCGTTGTTGGCCGAGTGCGTGCAGAGATTGCCGTTGTTGCAGGCGTCGGTGGTGCAGGGGTCTCCGTCATCGCAGTCAGCCGTGGTCGCGCAGGCAGTGACCTGTCCCATCAAGGCTATGTAGGCCATCTTCTGGTCGTAGTGGTCACTGTTTTCCATCAGCATGGGACAGAAAGCCATCGAGTGCCCCGAAAACATCGTGCCGTAGTTGGCGCTGCACAAATCTTCGTCCTGGCACCAGAAGCCCAAGTAGTCGAAGTCAAAGGCCAGGTTATTGCCGTCGCCGCACCACTCAACGGCCGTGTTCCGCGCACCCGCCGAGTGATAGCCGACTGCGCCGTCGTTGTGCCAGGGCAACAGGAACCACCCGGCGTCGAGCACGAGCTGGTCGCTGCCGCTGACCTGGTCGAGAAAGCCGCCTACGTGGCGCACCGGTACCCCGCGGGTGTTGTTGTGGTCATAGAGCGAGCGAGACTGGGTCGGGCCGATCTGCGAAGAAAGATCACAGCCGAACAGGTCGGCCACCGCGCCCCAGTCAGACAGCGCGCTGCCGCCGCCGTTGCCCGCTGACGTTCGAACCTCGAGGATGTTCCAGTCCAGGACCTCCTGGCAGCTGCCTCCGTCGCAAACCGTGGTGGTAGAGGCCAGCTGGTCGAGCGTGTAGCCCACCACGTTGTCGCCGTTGGAAAAATTGTAGATCACACAGCTGTTGCTGCCCGTGCAACACGCGTCGAGGTAACGGACAAGTGTCTTCGCTGCTATTTGCGTGCCCATAATGTCGGTCTGCACAGCGCGCACGTCGACCGACAGCGCGTTGGCGATACCGCTCACGTCGGCCACCGCGTCGGGTTCGTCGGCGTAGTCCCACTTGGTCGAGCACATTCCACCGACGTGCATAAACGCAATCTGTCCCGAATTTTGAGCGCACTCGAAATCTCCGAGGCAGACAGGCCGGTAGTCGTCGCAGCAGTTGCCCGCTAACTCACAACCAGACTGGCAGGAACAAGTGCCATCATCACCAAGGCCACCACACAAGCTGTCCAGCCCCTCGGAAGGCAGCGCCTCGCAGCGCCCGGCGTTACCGCTGCCTATCAGCCCGGCCTGCGTTTGAACCGGCCCTGCAGCCATGACCACCGCCATCAGCATAAACGCCGCCAATGAGACCAAGGCCTGCTTTCCACCCCTGGTCGAGAGTTCTTTTCCCTGCATTACCCCTGTCTCTTTTTCACGCGGGCCCCGACGCGTGCCACGACCATAACAAGAATGCTGGCCGCCTGTCTACAGCGGCTCGAAAGTAAACGCCCGAATGGCAATTAAACCTCGTCTCCCCCCCGCATGGGTGTGAAACTGGCGACAAATACGCCCTGTAGAGCTGGCGGAGAGGGTGGGTGAGGATTCC
>DUBO01000014.1:40887-142177 GCA_012960245.1 Candidatus Binatota bacterium
ATTCCGAGACGTCGAGGAATCCGAGAGGCAATCGATGTCTTGAATAGCCGCCCTGTAGAGCTGGCGGAGAGGGTGGGATTCGAACCCACGGACCCCGGAGGGTCACACGATTTCGAGTCGTGCTCCTTCAACCGGACTCGGACACCTCTCCATTAAAGCTTTTCAGCGGCCGGTAACGCGGCCAAACACGGGGACTATACTTCGCGCAGAGCGGGCTAAGCAAACACGCCTGCCGCCCGGCCGCTGCGAGTCAACGCCGCAGTTCTTCAACCCGCCCACCTTCAGCCCCTGCCCCGGCGCTCAGCGAAGAATTCGCCGAGCAATCGAGCTGACTCTTCGGCCAACACCCCGCCTTCTACCGTAAAACGATGGTTGAGCCGCTCGTCTTCAGCAAGACGGTAGAGACTTACGGCCGCACCGGCCTTGGCATCGAGGGCACCGTACACCAGGCGTTCTATGCGCGCCTGCACAAGCGCCCCCATGCACATGATGCAAGGCTCAAGCGTTACGTAGAGCGTACCCCCCGTGCGGTGGTTACCAAGGCTGGCGGCAGCAGATCTCAATACGACTATCTCGGCGTGCGCGCTGGGGTCGGTGTCGCCCACTGTTCGATTGGCACCGGTCGCGACCACCCTGCCCTTCACTACCAGTAATGCGCCCACCGGAACCTCACCGGCCAGCGCAGCCGAACGTGCTTCGCCGAGGGCCGAGCGCATGTACTCGGTATCTATCGCCCTGCTGGACGAACTCGCCGCCGCAGTATCAGCCACCGGAGATCTCTGTTCAGAGCGGCTCACTTAGCCGCGGGACGGGGCGGCACCAATATCCTGGCCTTGGTGGTATCGCGCGACGGTAGCTTTGGAGGCAAGGCCGGTCGCGCGGCCTTGGGCGGCGGCACAACCCTCTTAGGCCTGGCCGACGAATCTGCCTTCTGGGCTGCGCGCCGGGCAGGCTTCGCAGCAGGCTTGACCTCGATCGCGGCCGGACCCGGCTGCTCGTAGGTTTCAGGCAACGGGTACAGCAGCGCGCCGACGGCAGCCACCACAGCTGCTAAAACAAAAATATATCCCCAGGCGCGTGGCATAGTTTCCGATCCCCGTGCACCAGCTTAGCGAAAGCCGGGCGCGCGCGCACCCCCACGGGGAGAAACGCACCGCCGGTGGGCCGCTAAATGCAGGTCAGGGTCACCGGCTGGCCAACCGACTTCTGCAGCAAACGCAGGGCGTCGCTGGCAGTCACGCTGCCGCCCGCGTCAACGTCGCACACGCTCAGGGCACAAACCTGGCTGCCCACGGCCGCCTGCAACGCAAACAGTGCATCGGATGCAGTCACGATAGTATCGTTATTGGGGTCACCGCAGATAACCGCCGACAGGCAGTCAACGCCGCAGGCCTCGCCCATCGCCCAGGTGGCATTGCCGTCATCGCAAGCCTCGCCGGGGTCAACAGTGCCGTCTCCGCAGGCCGAGCAAGTTCCGTTGTCAGTGCCCTGGCACACACCCAGCACGCAGGCATCGGCGCTCGTGCAGGTGTCACCGTCGTCACAGGAACCCGATGCCTCTGTATGGAGGCATCCGGACGGCACACAGCTGTCGTTGGTGCACACGTTACCGTCATCGCAGTTCGCGTGGGACACCGTGTTCACGCAGGTGTTGGTGCCAAGGTCGCAGCTGTCATCGGTGCAGACAACACCGTCATCGCAGCTCGTTGGATGCAGGCAATTCCCACTGGATTGATCGCAGACGTCCACCGTGCAGCCGTTGCCATCGTCGCAGATAGGTACCCCGGGATAACCCGGGGTCTGAGCTATGCAGGTCTCCAGCTGGCAATCTGCCGCGCAACCGTCACCGTCAACAAGGTTGCCGTCGTCACAGCTCTCCCTGTAATCGATTTCGTTGTTACCACATACCGGGCATCCGATCAGGGTCTCGTCGAGCGACAGTACAACCGCGGGAGTAGCCGTTGCGGCAAGCGTGGGTACCTTGGCCGGGTCACGATAAATGACCTCGTTCCGGCCGCCGACGACACCAGCCTGCAGCTTGCTGCCCGCGGCGAAGCCACCGCTCTCGCGCAGGGTGATCGTGTTAATGCCGTAATCTCCATTGGTGTTGAGGTCGGCCGTAGAGGTGGTGCTCAAACGACACAGGTCAAGCGTGATCGATCCGTTGGCGACACCAAGGGCGGTGCCGGTAGATTTCACCGTGCCTGACAAGGCAGTGTCACCTGTCGTGGCACCGAGGTCGACCGAACCTCCCTCGCCTGCCGTTCCCGACGCGTCTATCAAGCCGTCCACGACGAGAGCGCCATCAGGGTCCAGGGACACGGTTCCACCAAAGCCGCCGCTCACGTCTATTTCCGAACTGGTCCCCAGTGTCACGTCGTTGCCCGAAAAATCGGCTATAGACACGTCGCCGCCGGTACCCTCGGAACCCTTGGCGTTGGCCCTTATCTGTCCATCGACCGTGATATTGCCGGAGGCAGACAGGTCTATGGCCCCGCCATCACCGTCGGGCAAAGCGCCCACAGCGCTCAGGCGCACAAATTCGCCCAACACGATGTCGCCCTGTACGTCCAGGTCAAAGTCTCCGCCCCAACCGCCGAAGCCCTCGACCGGCCCCTGCCCGTCGGAGCTCAAGATCACGCGGTTGGCGTTGGTCCCACCGCTCAGGATCATGTCACCGCCCGAGTAGATGCTTATCGAGCCACCATCCTCGGCGTCCCCGGTAGCGTTAACCGAAATGTCTTCGGATACCGTTACCACCGTGCCACCGTCCAGGGTGATATCTCCGCCACCGCCGCCGCCCTTGCTGGTCAACTCCGCAGTAGTGCTGACACTCCCAGCCAGCGACCGAATTTCTATGGTACCGCCCCAGCCGAAGCTCTTGCCGTTAGCGTCGATTTTTCCGTTGACGGCGGCATCTCCCCTGGCGATGACGGTAAAATCACCACCGACGGACTCTTCAAGCACCGAAGTACCAAAAACGTTGTTGTTACCGCTCAGGGTGACGTCTCCCCCCGCCAGGAAAATAAGTGCCGCTGGAAAATCGGCGTTGGCCTGTATGTTTGAGCCTATGGTCATGTTGCCCGTGCTACCGGCCGAGCAGGTGCCGCCCGGGCCACCCGGCACGGTGCAGGTGCCGTCGCTCACGCAGGGTGTGCTGCCGTCTCCCGAACAAGCACGACGGGTAGCGATGATGGCCGTGGCTCCTTCCCAATCTCCGAAAGAGTCCTTGCCTCGCATCTTCAACGCGTTGCCCGTGGCAGTTACGTTGAACTCACCGCAGAGAAACTGCGTGCCGGCGCCGTTGCCGAAGTCGAGCTTGCCTCCGATTACCAGGTTCACCGTCCTCAGGCCAAAGTCGATGATCGCCGCGCTGTCAATTAACACCGTGGAGCTTATGACGCAGGGGTCGTCTGTGACCAGGCAGATCTCGTCGGCCGTTGTGACCGCGGCTGCCGGAAGCGCCGATGTCAAAGTGAAGGCGAGAGCCGAGACCAACGAGAAGGCAACGCGGCCAAGCGAGCTGTGGCTGTAATATTTCATCGCGCCACCTCCCCGTTGCTATCGTCGTTCTCAACGCCACTCAGGTCGTTACCGCTCGCCCTGAGGCGTGACTGCTCGCCGTTGCCGGCAAGATCGGCCTGCACGCTGTTGCCCGTTCCGGCCAGCCGCGCGCCGCTTTTCAGGTTGCCCGTGGAGCTCACGCCGCGAAGTACGCCGTTGTTGCCACCCAGGTCGAGACCATGACGACCGTTAGAGCTGCTGCTCACGTTTACTAATTCTACCCCGTCGCCCCTGGCCACGAGGCCGTCGCGGCGATTGGCGCGCAGGCCAAGATCTTCTACCCTGGCCAGGCTCGAACGACCGCCGGCTCTCAGGCCGTAAGTAAATCCAACTATTTCGGAACCAGCGCCGCCTCTTACCAGGGCGCCACCGACACCACCCGACACGACGTTAACGCCAGTGCCCAGGCCCGACCCCAGCAACGAGTTACCGCCCAGGTCGAGGGTAACGGTCTGGGCACCCCGCGGCGCGCGTATAGTCAATCCGTTGTGTGAACAGGGCGCGTCGGCCACGACCGGATCGTCGGCACGCAGTGTTGCGCTGGACACCAGCACGTCGCCGCAGGAGCAGGCCACGCGTTGTCCGCCAACGTTGTCGCCGCAAGCCGCCGCAAGTGCCGAGGACGACGCGAGCAGGCAGACCGATAGCGCTACCGTCGCAACCCCGGCCGTATAAAAGAAATGCCAGCGAACCGGCAGATGGAGATTATTTTGCATAGTCGTGCTTCCCGTGGAGGGGGGTCCGGAGCCTGCCCCTGCCTTGATACTTGTTCAATTGTACCACTGCCCGTTGGGCTAAGTCAGGGAAAAAAGGCCGCCCCCCCTATGCCCTACGCTGTGCGTCAAAGCTAGTTCCTGGCTCGCACCAACCCCCGCGCCCGGTTACTACTGCAACTGGTGGAGACTGTTTATAACGGCAGTCGGTATCAACACTAACAGGACGCCGACCCCCCCCCAGGTGGGAGGAGCAGCAATGAGCGTAAGAATAGAAACCGACCAACAGGTCTGCACCGTGATCATCAACAGGCCCGAGAGGCGCAACGCCGTCGATCGGGAAACAGCCGAACAGCTAGCCGGGGCCTTTGCCGACTTCGAGCGGAACCCGGCCCTGGCAGTGGCCGTACTTTGGGGCGCAGGCGGAACGTTCTGCGCAGGCGCCGATCTCAAGGCCGTGGCCGAGGGCCGCGGCAATCGCGTGACCGCCGACGGTGACGGCCCCATGGGCCCCACCCGCATGCAGCTGTCCAAACCCGTACTGGCCGCGGTAGAAGGCCACGCCGTGGCAGGTGGACTGGAGCTGGCGCTGTGGTGCGACATGAGAGTGGCCGCGCGCTCGGCGGTGTTCGGCGTTTTCTGCCGTCGCTGGGGCGTACCACTTGTAGACGGTGGCACAGTGCGCCTGCCCCGCGTGGTGGGCGCGGGCCGGGCGATGGACATGATACTCACCGGCCGGCCGGTGGCGGCCGAAGAAGCCCTGGCCATGGGCCTGGCCGACCGCGTGGTCGAAGACGGTTTCGCCCGCCGCGAGGCCGAGAGCCTGGCGGCACAGATCGCGGCGTTTCCGCCCGAGTGCATGCGGGCCGACCGGGCCTCGGCGCAGCAACAGTGGAGCCTGGACGAAACAGCCGCACTGGCCAACGAGTACCGCCACGGCATGAAGGCCCTCAACGCGGGCGAAGCCCGGGAAGGGGCTGCCCGCTTCAGCCGCGGCGCGGGCAGGCACGGCAGCTTCAACGACCTCGGTTAAATTGTGGGCACTGGAACCGCCCCTTTCTCCACCCACCCACGGCCCCTTCTTGCAACGGCGGGTGAGCGGCTGTATTGAGGGGTGCTGCGGATCGGGTTCGATCGCCCCCAGCTGCGGCTGAAACGGGCCGGGATCACAGTTCTTCACCCACCCGAAAAAGGACAAAGCGACAGTATATTTCCATGTCAGGCACACCCCTGCGCATCGCCATGTTTACTTATAGAGGCAACCCGAGATCGGGGGGCCAAGGCATATACATGCGCCTGCTCAGCCGCGAGCTGGTCGACATGGGCCACGAGGTCGACGTATGGAGCGGCCAGCCCTACCCGGAGTTGATGGACGGCGTAGGCCTGGAAGAAATTCCCAGCATGGACCTGTGGACACGCAAGAAGCGAGGCTTTCGCCTGCCCACGCGAGAGGAGTGGCGCGACCCCATCAACCGTACCGAGTACTACAAAACAGTAACCGGCGGTTTCCCCGAGATGCTGACCTTCTCGCAGCGTGTAGCGCGCCGCTTTCACTCCAACGGCGTGAAAGACGCCTATGACATCATCCATGACAACCAGAGCCTGGGCCCAGGCCTGCTCGAGCTCAAGCGCTACGCACCGGTGGTCGCCACCATTCACCACCCCATCACCCGCGACCTGGACATAGCCCTGAAATCCACATGGTCCCCCGTAAAACGCCTGGGCATGCACCGCTGGTACAGCTTTCTTCCCATGCAGATGGAAGTCGCGCGCGGCATGGACCGCATCCTCACGATCTCCGACGCAGCCTCCGAAGACATCGCCCACGACTTCAAGCTTGACCGCTCGCGTATGCGCAACGTGGGCAACGGTATCAACCTGGCAACTTTCCGTCCCTTGAACGGCCCGCCAGCCGACGAAAACCGAATTATGACCACCCTGTCGGCCGACTCGCCGCTGAAAGGGTTTTCGTACCTCCTGCACGCCATGGCCGAGCTCAAGCGCAGGCGGCCGGCATTGCGGCTCACAGTGATCGGCGCGCCGGGAGAACACACCAACACTGCGAGATTGGTGCGCGGACTCGATCTCGAAGACAGCGTTCACTTCACTGGCAAGGTAGAGGCCGAGGATATTGTCCAGCACTACTCCCGCTCCGCCCTGGCGGTTGTTCCGTCGCTGTACGAGGGCTTCGGATTCCCGGCGGGCGAGGCCATGGCCTGCCGCGTGCCTGTCATATCTACGACCGCCGGGGCGCTGCCGGAGGTGGTGGGAACCGACGGGACCACGGGCATGCTCATCAAGCCGGGCTGCTCGAAGAGCCTGGTCGAGGCCATTGACGGCCTGCTCAACGACCCCGAGCGCCGCCGCGACCTGGCAGAGGCCGGACGCAAACGCGTGGTCGATCTTTTCTCGTGGCGGCGAGCGGCCGAGCGCACGGTAGACGTGTACCGCGAAGCCCTCGAAGAAAAACGGACATCTTCGTGCTGACCGTAGAGTTTGACAGGCTGCCGCTCGGACCGGGCTCGCGCGTGCTTGATCTCGGCTGCGGCGACGGTCGGCACGCGCGCCATACCAGGCGGCTGCCGGGCGTGTCCACCTACGCCATGGACATAGGCGAAGGCGAGACCAGCCGCACCACCAACACGCTCGAAGAGATGGACAAAACGCCAGAGACCATGGGCGGCGTATCCCCCGACGCGGGCCCCTGGACCGTGGTGCGCGGCAGCGCCTACGAGCTACCGTTTGCCGACGCGAGCCTGGACTGCGTGATTTTTTCCGAGGTACTCGAGCACCTGCACGAAGACCGCGCCGCCCTGGCCGAGGTGCACCGGGTGCTCAAGCCCGGCGGCACACTCGCTCTTTCGGTTCCCCGCGAGGGACCGGAAGCCGTATGTTGGGCGCTGTCGAGCGAGTACCGCAATTCGGAAGGCGGCCACGTGCGAATCTACCGCCGTAACAAACTCAGGCAGCTGCTCGTGGATAGCGGATACGAGGTCGTCGCCAGCCACTTCGCCCACGCACTGCACTCTCCCTATTGGTGGCTCAAGTGCCTGGTGGGCCCTTCGCGCGAGGGCATATGGCCCATTGACCTCTACCACCGGCTGCTTGTGTGGGACCTGATGAAAAAACCCTTCATCACGCAGGTGATGGAGAACACGCTCAGCCCCTTCATAGGCAAGAGCGTGGTCTTCTACGCGGTGAGGGCATGAAGCTGATGAACGATAACAGCAGGCTGCTGACCCCGGAACAGGCTACGCAGACCGGCCTCTGGCTGGTCGATGCCCAGGAGTCGAAGGGCGAACTGCCGTGGCTGCCGGGCGGCAAGTTTGACCCATGGAACCACGTGCACGGGGCCATGGGCCTGGCGGTGGCCGGGCATTTTGAGCAGGCGAGAAAAGCCTTCCACTACCTCGCCGCCACCCAGGAAGCCGACGGCGCCTGGCCGCGCTGGCGGGTGGCCGAACGCATAACCGACGCCGCCCACGAGACCAACCAGGCGGCCTACGTAGCCTCGGGTCTGTGGCACCTTTACCTGGCCACCGAAGACGAAGAATTCCTGGCCGAGACCTGGCCCATGGTCGAGCGCGCTCTCGACTTCGTGGTCGCGCTGCAGTTCAACGACGGCTCCGTGGCCTGGGCCCGCAAGAAGAACGGTCGGCCCGCGCGTTACCCGCTTCTCACCTGCAACAGTTCAACGCACGGCAGCCTGGTGTGTGGGCTGCGCATCGCCGAGCTGCTGGGCCACGACAAACCGGAGTGGCAGCGCTCGGTGCTGGCGCTCGGTGACATACTGCGCGACGACCTGCAGCGCTACTACCGGGAAACACTGGCCCCCGACCCGCCGGGAAGATTCTCGATGGACTGGTACTACCCTGTCCTTGGTGGCGCCGTGCGCGGCGTGGCAGGCCGCCAGCTGCTGCTCGACGACAAGCAGGTAGCTCGCTTTCTCGAAGAAGGAAGCGGCCTGCGCTGCGTCGCCGAAAACCGCTGGTTCACCGTGGCCGAGACCCTCGAGTATGCCATGGCGCTCGACGCGCTTGGCCTTGATAAACGCGCACGCGAAGTCGCCCGCTGGGTGCTCGAACACCGCACCGAGCACGGGGCCTACCAGATGGGCATCGTGCTGCCCCAGCGTGCCTACTTTCCGGCCGACGAGTTTTCGCCCTGGAACGCGGCCACCGTGTTGCTGGCTGACGACGTGCTCGCCCAGCAGAGTGCAACCGCCGAGTTCTTTCGCTCTCTCGATGGCGACGACTTCCTGGGCGAGGACATAAAGCCCACCGGCACCGGCGACTCGCTTCCGGTCACGGCCTGAGCGTCAGCGCCCACTGCTGCCGCGGCGGCGGTCAGTCTTTGCGCGTCGGTGTCAGGGCTTCCATCGGGTAGTCGGGCTTGCCCTCTTCAGCAAGGGCAAAAAACTCCGGCCCGAAGGGATCCTTGCCGCGAATGGGCATGGAGCCACGTCGTATCGTCCAATCGCTCGGCGCCAGCTCGTCGGCGCGAACAAAGTGGCGCTCGGCCGCTTCTCCTCTTTGCTGCCCGTGCAACCACCAGGCCAGCGCGCGCTCGGCCCGCGCGAGTTGGCTGGCCGCGTCGGGTTCGATGCGCAGCGAATCAACTTCGTCCCGGGGAAGCGCCCCTTCGCCCGTGCGGACCCAGGCGCGCAGCATGTCGAGATAAGGCTCGGACAGCTTGCCGTGAAAGTCCGTGAAAATATCGGTGCCGAACTGGGAATCGTGGGGACGACAGATACGCCCCTGCTCATCGATCCAGATCATGGTCGGTACGTTGACCACGTGGTACAGCTCGGCGACCAGGTGCTCGGTGTCGATCACACTGGGGTGCGTGGGCGACGCGCGCTCGATGAACTCTCGGACATCGTCGGCGCAGCGATCGAACGCCACGGTGAACGGAACAAAATTGTCGGGACCGAGCTCCTCGTACAGCGCCTGCCAGACCGGCAGATCCTCCCGGCATCCTCACCAGGAGGCGTGAGCGATGAGCAGCACCTTTTTGCCACGGTGATCTGACAGCCTGTGCATACGTCCCGATAAATCGGGCAGTTCGAAGTCCGGCGCCTGCCCACCGGCCAGCGAGAGCACGCGTTCTTCTATGCCCGTGCCAAGCAGCGCAACGCCCTCTTGTTGGTCGATGGCCAGCGGGCGCCCGAGCAGCTCGGCCAGTGTCTCCAGATCCATGGACGACGTACCGTCGCTCGATTCACCGCCAGAGATCGCCAGGCAGACGTCGCCACGGCAGAGACCCTGCTCCTTGAGCGACCAGCCGAGCGCACGCTCTATGTCGGCCGGTTTCAACAACACGCGGTCGCCGTCGCGCTCAAGATCCAGTTCCGTGGCCCCGAGGGGAGTTCGTCCCCCGTCGCTTAACTTCTCGTCGTCGATCAGGATAAATTTACTCATCAAAGCATCCTCGGTCTATTTTTTGCGTCGCAGGGCGCCGAGGGTCAGCGTAGGCTCCAGCTCTTCGAAGTCGCCCGAGGCCACCGCACGGCGGTAGACCTCTATGGGAGCCTGCCCACCCTCGTCGGGGTCGGGAAAAAGATCGTGGATGGCCAGTATGCCGCCGGGCAGCAGCCGGTCGGACCAGGCCTCGTAGTCACCGTGGGCGGCCCTGAAGGTGTGCCCACCGTCGATAAAGAGCATGCCCAGGGGCGCGGTCCACAGCGGCGCAGCCACCTCGGTGGTGGTCACAAGCAGTACAGTGTTGTCCTCCAGGCCGGCTATCCTCAGGTTGCGCCGGAGCTCACCCACCGAATCCATGGCGTGCACCTTCTCGTCCCACAGTTCTTCGTCGTGCCAGGGCTGACCCTGCTGATTTTCTTCGGAGCCGCGGTGATGGTCGAGGCAGACAAGCCGCCCACCCACCTCGCGCACGCCGCAGCCGAGAAAAATCGACGACTTGCCGCAGTAGCTGCCCACCTCGAGCACCGGGCCCAGCCGGGCGCCCTCGCGGGCAAGCTCGTACAGGCGCAGGCCCTCTTCTTCGGCCATGAAGCCCTTGGCCTTGCGCGCGACCTCGCGCGCGAAGGGATCCATCTCGCGGGTTCCCAGGGACTCTACTTTTTCGACGGCCATCGCACCCACACCATGCGGGCATCCAAGCTGGATGGCAGCCCAAAAGCAACGGCTGCGGCTTTGCCGGCGGGCGGGATCAGTACCCTGCCTTGGTTCATCGGCGCGGGCCTGTTACTTGGGCGGAATGAAAGCCGTCGTATGCAAGGAACACGGGCCGCCGGAAAAGCTGGTCCTGGAAGAAACCCAATCAAGGCCCCTGGCCGGCGGGGAGTTGCGCGTTGCCATCCACGCCGCGGGCGTTAACTTTCCCGACACGCTGATCATACAGAACCTCTACCAGTTCAAACCCGAGCTGCCGTTTACACCCGGTGGAGAGTTCACCGGTGTGGTGACCGAGGTGGCCGACGACGTTACGACCCAGTCGGTCGGCGACCGAGTGGTCTGCATGCAGCTCACGGGCGGGTTTGCCGACGAGGCCGTCGTGCCCGCCGCTTCGTGCATGCCCGTGCCTGGGGGCCTGGACATGGTAACCGCCGCCGGCGTGACCATGACCTACGGCACCTCGCTGTACGCACTGAAGGACCGCGCGAAGCTGAAGGCGGGTGAAACCCTGCTCGTGCTCGGAGCCGCGGGCGGCGTGGGCATTGCCGCCGTGGAGCTGGGCAAGCTCATGGGCGCGCGCGTGATAGCCGCCGCGGGCAGCGACGAGAAGCTGGCGTTCTGCCGTGAGCGCGGCGCCGACGAAGTCATCAACTACGACAGCGAAGACCTCAAGCAGCGCACGAAAGAACTCACCGGCGGCAAGGGAGCCGACGTAATCTACGACGCCGTGGGAGGCGACTACTTCGACAAGGCCATCCGGGCGATCAACTGGGAAGGCCGCATGCTCATCATCGGTTTTGCCAGCGGCCGTATACCCGAGTTGCCCGTGAACCTGGCCCTGCTCAAGGGCTGCCAGGTGGTAGGCGTGTTCTGGGGTTCGTTCACCATGCGCGAGCCCGAGGCCAACGCGGCCAACATGGCACAACTGGGCGAGTGGTATTCGTCGGGTGCGCTTAATCCCCACGTCTGCGAGCAAGTGCCGCTGGAGCGCGCCGGCGAAGCGCTACGCTTGATCCTCGACCGCAAGGCCCGCGGCAAGGTAGTGCTTGTGACCGACAACATCGAGGCTGCCTGAGGGCGAGGACCGGGTGGGCGACACCAAGCCTGACAGCGCCAAGCCCGATGCAGATGTAGTGCGCGTGCTCATGGTCTGCATGGGCAACATCTGTCGTTCGCCCACTGCCGAGGCGCTGCTGCGCGCCCGCGTTGAGCTCGAAGGATTATCGAAGCTGGTCGACATAGAATCAGCCGGCACCGGGGCCTGGCACGAGGGCGAAGGCGCCGACACGCGCGCAGCCCGGACGGCGGCCAGCCGCGGCGTGGACCTGTCGGAACACAGCGCCCGCCGCGTGCGCGACGATGACTTCGATACCTTCGACTTCGTGGTGGCCATGGACAGCCACAACATGGACCTGCTCAACTCGGCCTGTCCCGTCCACCTGCGCGACCGCCTGTCGCTGCTGCTCGAGTACGCACCGCAACTGGGGTTGAGCGAAGTGCCGGACCCCTACTACGGCAGTGGCGACGGTTTCGCGCGAGTGTTTGACCTCATCGACGCGGGTACTGCGGGCCTGCTCGAGGCCATCAAAAAACGTATGAAATAGGGTCGCGATGGGCTGGAAACAGCGTTGTCGGCAGGCTAGAAGGTACCCCCTTGCTCAAGAACAACAGGATACTGATTACCGGCCCTGCCAGCCAGGCCACTTTTCCGATCGCCCGCGAGCTCGCCCGCAACAACACGGTATACGGCCTCGCCCGTTGGTCTAACCCCGATGACCGCAAGAAAGTAGAAGCGGTAGGCATTGAAACCCTCGCGGCCGATCTTGCCGACGACGCGCTCGACCACCTTCCCGACGGGCTCGACTACGTTCTCAATTTTGCGAACGTAAAGACCGGCAGCTTTGACTACGACCTGCGCGCCAACGTGGAGGGCGTGGGCCGCCTGATGAGTCGCTGCCGCGACGCGCGAGCGTTTCTCTACTGTTCGTCCACCGCCGTGTACGAAGCCAACGGCCGCCATGCCTTCAGCGAGAGCGACCCCCTGGGCGACAATCACCGCGCCTTGTTTGCCACCTACAGTATCGGCAAGATCGCCGCCGAATCGATGGTGAGGTTCTGCGCGCGTGAGTTTGAGCTGCCTTCTATAATCTGCCGACTCAACGTGCCCTACGGTAACAACGGCGGCTGGCCTGGCTTCCATCTCGAAATGATGGCTGCGGGCATGGAGATCCCCCTGCACAGCAGCGACGGCCCCTGCCTGTACAGCCCCATACACGAAGACGACTACACGGCTACCATTCCCGCGCTGCTCGGAGCCGCCAGCGTGCCCGCCACCACCGTCAACTGGTGTGGCGATGAAACCGTGGGCATCGAGGACTGGTGCAATTACATGGGCGAACTCACCGGCCTGGAGCCGAGGTTTGCGCGCAGCGACGCCACACTGGAAAGCGTGATCACCGACCCCACCCGGCTCAACGAGATAACCGGACCGCGCTCAACCGTGGGTTGGAAAGACGGTATCAAGCGCATGGTTGCCGCGCTCCACCCCGAATTACTGGCTTGACCTACCCCCGGCTGTTGCGCTATTTTGCCCGGGTACGACAACCACGGCGCGCTTCTCTGCGCCACCATGCGAGGCCAGCACATGACTACACCCCACCGTCGATCCCCTGCCCCTATGATCCAGTCGGCTGCCCTCAGCGCCGTGATGACCCTGGCGCTGCTGCTGTCTTCGGCCGCCCTGCCCACGCGGGCCGAGGCCGAGGCCAAGCCCGGCGACGTCATCACCCGTCATAACGCCGAGAAGGTAAAGGGCATGGTTGCCGAGGGCGTTTACTGGGCAGTGCAGAACGGCATGGAACTCGACATCGTCCCCTACGAGCACATTCCCGTGCCGAGCCCCTACAAAGCGGCTACTGAAAAGTACTCAGGACAGACCAGCATCGGCGATCACGGAGAATTGCTCAACTGGGTGGCTGGCAGGCCCTTTCCTGATGTTGACCCCAATGATCCCACGGCCCCCAACAAGATCATGTACAACTTTCATCGTACCCACTACTTCAGCGATGACATCAATCTTCATCTTGTCGATGCCGATACCGGCTCGCTCTACGTCGATTCCAAGGGACAACGACACTACAATGTCGAAAGACACTTCGTTGCGGAGTATATCAGGCTGATGCGTTTTGACGGACGCCTTCACCACGAACCAACACCATCGTACAGCCCGCAGGACAATCCAGACAAGGCCTTTCAGAAAGCCGGCCTGTACCCGCTTATAGAACCGTTCGACCTCAAGGGAGTAGGTGGTGTCACGATCCGTTACCAGGATCTCATCCACCACGACGACACCTGGTTGTATATACCCTCGCTGAGGAGAGTCCGTCGTATGTCTACGGCCCAGCGCAGCGATGCTTTGTTCGGACAGGATATCGACGTGGACAGTCACGGCGGCTACGCCGGCCAGATTCCCTGGTTCAAGTGGAAACTCCTCGGGGAAAAGCCCATGTACGCCTCGCTGCACGGCGTGCGCCTGCCCCCGGAGCCCTGCAAGGACGACGGCGGCATGACCTTCTGCGAAAACTGGGAGCTGCGCCCCAACGTGTACGTCATTGAGGGCACACCCATGGCCCCCTCATACGCTTATTCCAAGCGCGTGATCTTCGTGGACAAGGAGACCTACTTTATCGTCTACTCCGACCTCTACGACCAGGGCGGCGAACTGTGGAAGGTCGTCATGCAGAGCATACGCACGTCCAAGCGCCCCAACCCCATGGTAGACTACGAATACGACGAACCGCGCATGTTCATCTACGCCTTCTCCGTGATCGACATGCAGATGATGCACGGCACGCGCGCCGCCATACCCGGCATGGCTTTTCCCGATGAACCCGGCTGGTACATTGACATTGGTTTTGACCACGAGAACTCGCCATCAGAAAATTGGTTCACGATCCCGGGGCTGATCTCCGCCGGCCGCTGACGAGTTCGACGGCCAGCGCTATTGTGGGTTGGCCTGCTGTTCGCTAGCCTTAGTGGATGTTCGATCCCTGGCTCAGCCTGAGCGGCTTTGTCGTCGGCGTGCTCATAGGCATGACCGGCGTTGGCGGTGGCGCACTCATGACGCCGTTGCTGATCATGGTGTTCGGCGTGCGGCCGCTGCACGCGGTGGGTACCGACCTTGTCTACGCCACCATTACCAAGCTCTTCGGATCCTGGCAGTACATCAAGCGCGGGCAAGTTAATTTCCCCTACGTCAGGTGGCTGGCGCTGGGGTCGGTGCCCTCGGCGTTGTTCGCCGTATTCGTGCTCACCCCGTGGTTCGAGCGCAGTGGCGTTGACGTGGACGCGTTCACCACCCGCGCCCTGGGCGTCATGCTGGTCGTGATCGGAGTGGTGTCGGCTCTCGAGCGACGCTTCTTTGCCGGCCGGCTGCGCGACTCTGAATTCATTCGCAGCGAGCTGGTGCAGACCAGGATCAAGGAAGTCATACTCGTGGCCGGTGGCGTACTCATAGGCCTTGGCGTTGGCCTGACCTCGGTCGGTTCGGGCTCGCTGCTCATGGCCATACTGCTGCTGGTGTCTGAGCTGAGGGTGCTGGTGCTGATCGGAACCGACCTCGTACACGCCACCCTTCTCATGGGAACAGCCGGCCTCGCTCACTTCAGTCGCGGCAACGTGGACCTCGTAATGGTTGCCACGCTGCTCCTGGGTTCCATACCGGGAACGTGGCTGGGTGGCAGGCTGGCACAAGTGGTACCGACGAGCCCATTGCGCTACGCGCTGGCCGCGCTGTTGGCGGCGACCGGGGTCAAGTTGTTCGTCGGCTGAGGCCGAAACAACGGCGCCAAGGGGACGTCTCCACCCCCCAGCCGCCGCGCATCAAGCAAAGATCAGAAGTCGTAGATAAACGTCAGCGACGCCGAGTCGAGCGAAGCGTTAGAAGAGTTAGGAGCGGCCTCACTGCCGTTGGGCAAACCCCACACCTTGTCAAAAGTGAGGCGGGCCTTGAGCAGATCAGAAGCCCGGCACTGCACGCCAATGGTGGCGGTAAAATCCTGCCCGTCTTCGCCGCTGTCGTCTTTCTCCCAGAACAGCAGTCCACCACCCAACACGAGATCCAACGGTCCCTCGTTACGCGACTTGAACAGGATGCTCATGGGATAGGTGAGTACGCCCGCGACGTGTACGCCCATGACGTCGTCTTTTCCGCTGGCAAACTCGGCGTCGAGGACATGGAGCCAGCCGATTTCGGCGGCCAGGTAGTCGCTGATCCCGCTGAGTTCACGGCCAGCGTGAATGCTGTAGCCCTTGGATCCGTGGTCATTGAGATCGGTAAACTGGCCACCGGCCCTCACGTACCAACCGTTGGCCGCCGCTTCGACCTCGCCGCCGTCGTCCCCGGCCAGCGCCGGTGCCGGCATGGCCAGCATGCTCACGGCGAATACAGTAACTGCCAATCGGGAAATAAACTTCATCTCTGCCCCCTCGGTCCAAGGTGATTAATTCCGGGCGATTAGTCCCGGGTGAATGTTGATCGAAAAGCCTTGTACGGCAAGGTTCTTTTTTAGCCCAGCCCACTCCCCTTGTCCACGCCCACTAAAGGGGGGGGCGTCCCCCTTTAGAAATCATCGGCCAAGGATGCTATAAAGGGGTGATGCCAATTGAATTCAGGATGATATCCAAGGTTCCGATCACGCTCGCAGGCATAGCCCTGGTGGCCTTCCTCGCCGCTATGGCAGGTTGCCAGGAAGGTGCCACTCCTCCGGCCGGAGAAGCGCTGCAAACCCCTGCTGCAGCTGTTGAATCTGCCAACCAGTTCGCCGTAACCTTTGCAATACGCAACCCCATTGCCAACGTCGCTGCGCTACAGTTTGACGTCAACTACAGCGGCGGGGAGTTCTCGGGCGTGGGTGGCGACGTAGAGTGCAGCAGCCCGTTTTCCGGGGCCATCGCCACCTTCAACAATAAGGGTGGCGGACTGCTTTCGGGGGCAGTCATAGATATCTCGGGCTTTGCCACACCCGCCGACATCGCCACCTGCGTGGTAACCGCCGAGAGTCAGCCCGGGCCCGACGATTTTAACGTCAACCCGGTAGACTCGAGCGACGCCTCGTCGCAGCCGCTTGTTCCGGCGCCCGACATGGCGGCTACCGAGATCCACCCGGTAACTACGGGCGGCTGACGCCGAGCTGCCTGGCGTCCTCTACTCGGAGGTATTCCTACTGGCCGCAGGCGCTGGGAGCACTGGGAGCACCGCAGCCCTCGCCTGCTGCGCAGTCCTCGATCTTGCCACAGCCTCCTTCCGCGGGAGCAGCCCCGGAGGCAGCCCCCGCCTTGGCCTGGCTGGCGGCGCGGCGGGCCTTACAGCCGCAGCCACCCACGACTGCGTGTGAGCCCTGGCTGGCCTGGACCTGCATGATAGCCCTGGCCTCGGCCTGCTCGGCGGGCCCGGCCTCCAACGACACCTCCTGCTTAAGCGACAGCACCCAGGCTGCAAGGTCGCGCAGCTCCGAAGGCGTCGCCGCTTCGCCGTAAGCCGGCATTGCCGTACCATCCAGCCCCGTGGCCAGGGTCAGGTAGACATCGTCAGCCGACGGTCCGCGCTTGAACGGCCGGGTGGCAAAATCGGGGGGTGGCAACGGTCTGCCCCTCCAGTCTTCGAGCGCGGCGGCCGATGGCCCGTCGCCGCGGCCGCGCTCGCCGTGGCAACTCGCGCACTCCAGCTTCACATACAAAGCCTTGCCTTCTTCGGCCCGGCCCGCAGCCGACGGAAGCGTCAGCGCGGCAGCCGCATCGCCGTGCTGCCCGGCGGCCAGCACCAGCACCTGCTCCACCAGGGCCCAGCGTTCGATCTCAGCGAGGTCGGCAAAGGGCATCATGGCCGTACCACGCAGGCCCCCGCTCAGGGTGTGAAAAAGATCATCGCGCGTGGGGAGCGAGCCGCTTGGCGTCGACCTGAACTTGAACAGGCCGGCAGTAAAATCCCGTGGCGGGGGTTGCAGGGCGGCCGCGCGTGGGCCGTCTCCCCCACCCTGCTTGCCGTGACAGTTGGCGCAGTAAACACCGAACAGCTCAGCCCCCAGGCGGCGCAACGACTCGTCGGGCACGGGCGCCACAGACTCAGCCTCATGCACAACCACGCCACCGGATAACCAGTGCCTCAGCAGAAACCACTGCTTCTCGCGCTCCACGCTGTATCCGTCGGGCACCGAGACGGCTGCCGCTGTCGCACCCACCCCCACAGTCCACGAAAAAGCGAACAGGGTCACCAGGCACAACGCTGCTGATTTTTTCAAGCGAGATCTCCTTGCGGGCTTTCTACAGGTGGCGTAGCCCCCGCAACGGCCAAGGTTATTTCTATCATGCGCCGGCTGCCCTTTCTGCCACCGAGCGTAGAAAGCAGGTCAACCGCTGCCAGCTGCCAACCGTATTTCTGCTTAAGCAACGCCCACCCCCTGGCCTCGACTTCCACGTCAACGGCGTCGTTGCCGTCCAACAGCCGTGCCTTACCGTCCAGCCACTGTCCCGTGATTCGCCCCAGGACGGCGCAAGCCGCCACCCTCACCCGCCGGTCACGGCCCAGGCGTTTCACCTTCCAGGCGTCGCCGGCCGTAAACACGTAGTAACAGCCGTCCTCACCGGCAAACCATACCGGGGTGGCCACCTGACTGCCGTCGCGACGAAAGGTCACCAGGTTCAGGTATTGCTCGCCGGCCAGCGCGTCGCCGGCCAGGTCTTCGCCTTTTGATGCTCGCGTGTCCACTAAACCATCCTCGCACACGTATATTCAGCGCGCCGACACAGGTATACAGCAGGCCACGTGGTGTATCCACGTGCCTTCCGCCCATGCCCCTGCTAGGACAACAAGCCTCACCCCCTGAGCGCGAGATATTTGTCTCCCTGGTGGCAGCCGACGCGCTGGCCTTTGCCGGTACCTGGCTGATGCCCGTGCTGCTGGGATCGCTCATCGACGGCTTGGGGCTGGATCCCGCGCAGGCCGGAGCCGTGGGTTCGGCCGAGCTCCTGTCCATGGCCGCAACGGCGCTGCTGATCGCCCCGCGCGTGGCCCTGATCTCCCGGCAAGCACTGGCGATAACCGGCGCAGTAATTGTCTTGACGGGCAACACCGCGTCAGCCTTGGTCGACTCCTGGCAACTGTTGCTGGTCACCCGCGCCGTAGCAGGCCTGGGTTCGGGGCTGCTGGTGGCAGCCTGCAACTCGACCATAGCCGCGCTGCCAGACCCCGACCGCGTGTTTGCCCGCCTGATGATAGCCGTGGGCCTCATCGGTGCCTGCCTGCTGGCGCTGGCGCCCTTGCTGATGTTGCCCTGGGGCCACAAGGCCGGCTTCGCCGCGATGGCACTGCTGTCAGTGGCCGCGACCGGTTTTCTTATCCGGCGTCCCCTCAGGGCCCGGACCGCGGCTGCAGACGGCAACGCCCCCGCCGCCGGCCACGCCGTGGTCGGGCTGGCCCTGCTCGCGGGCGTAGTACTCGGAGCGGGGGCAGAACAGTCCTTGTGGGCTTTTTCCGAGCGACTTGGCCTGGCCGCTGGCGTGGAACCGCAGTGGACCGGGGCCGTACTGTCGCTGGCTACCCTGGCTGGGCTTGCCGGGGCGGCCCTGGCTGCGGGCATCGGCACGCGTTACGGCCGCGTGCCCACGCTGGTGGTTGGAATGGCGGCCGTGGCAATCATGCGCTGGACTGTTGTCCAGGTGGACAGCCCGGAGGGCTACGCGCTGTCGCAGGCAGCCTGGGGTTTCACTTTCTTTTTTTCTCTACCCTACCTCGCCGGCACAGCCGCGGTGCTCGACCGCTGGGGCAGGTGGACGACAGCTGCCGTGGGCGCGTCAACGCTGGGTTACGGCCTGGGCCCACTGCTGGGAGGCAAGGTGGCCGCCGTAGGTGGCCTTCCGGCCCTCGGCCCGGAGGTGGGCATGCTGAGCTTGGCTGCGTTGGTGCTGGTTGTTCCCGCCGCACGCAGGGCGGCCCAGCTCGAAAACACACCGGCCAGGAAGGACACCCTCGCTGAGGGCGCGCACTTCAGGGAGTAACGGGGATGGAACCGACGTTCACGTAGACCGTAAAGTGTTCCGTGCTACGGCCGGGTCCACCGAAGCCACTCACAAGGTCGATCACGTCGCGACTGGTGGGCGGGATGCAGTAGATAGTGGCCGAAAGAATGTTGGTGGGATCGCCGAGGCCGTTCAGAGTGCTTCCACCTTCGGCGAGAATCGGGTTAGTAAAACACTCTCGCACCGCCTGCACGCAGGGCCCCGCACCGACATTGTCATCCGGTGTTCCGAGGAAACCGTCTATCCCGGACTCACAGTTAATGTGGGTCAGGCATTCGCCGGTACACTGCTCACCGGGCGGGCACTCGGTGTCCGAGCTGCAGGCCGTGCCGGCCACGCTGCAGGTTGAGTTGCAGCTCTCATCGAGCGCCGTCGCCGGACAGGCCCTGAAAGCGTCCAACGCTCCTTCGCAATGAAACACGTCGGGGCCAGCCGGGCAGTAGCCGTCCAGTCCGTCGCCGACCTTGGGCAGGCACTGGGGTACGCAGCGCCCGGAAGGACACGCGTCCACGCAGGTGCCCAGACCGCAGTCGGCATCGCCGTTGCACGTGACCCGCTCGAAGGCCGGGTCGCCGCTGCAGTGCGTCGGGTTGGCCGAGCAGGTACCGCCGGGACAATCGCTGTCCTCGTCACATGCAAAGCCCTGGTTGCCGCCCCCGGCGCAGGTCGTGAACTCGCCGCCCGCGTTGTTGCCATCGGCACAGCCGGTGCCCAGCTCTGCGCCGGCGTCACAGGACGTACGGCACAGGTTGGGGCTGGTCTGCCGGTTGGAAACTCCTGGCGGACAGGGGCAGTCGAACAGCTCAAAGCCAAGCTCAGTGCAAGGTAAGGTGGAGGCCAGCGAGGTGGGGTGACTGGTGTGGGCGGCGTGAATCGACTCCACACTTCCGCCCAGGTACTTACCCGGATGCGGCGGACAGTCGCCGGACATGGCACCGTACAAGGGGTCCACGTACTCGATGCGACACGCGCGGCCCGACACGGCCCCCGGCAAAGCCTGCACGTCGGCTATGCAGACCAGTCCCAGCTCGCAGGCACCGCCTGGACAATCGGGGGTAGCAGAGCCGCAGAGTTCGCCTTCGATCGAACAGTCCTCGTCAAAACGGCATACATCGCCACTGGTCTCGCAACGGCCCTCGCAGATCAGGTAGGCATTGTCTCCGCCTTCGCAGTAGCCCCCACACACCGGGCAGGGGCGATGTGAGCGCTCGCCGATGTAGGGCCTGTTGGACGATTCATAAGCCGTGGAGGTTTCGCCCGTAATGATGTTCAAGGTACCGGTCACGTCCTGGACATGATTCTGCAAGTTGCAGGCAGTAGTGCTCGCGGTCGCCACGGCGAAAGGTCCCCCGTTTGGCGAAAGGATACAGTGAGGCGAGCTGTCGCATCGGCCCCGACACTGCTCGCCGGCGGCGCAGTTGGCCTGCGAATCGCAATCGCTGCCGGCATCGACTCCGGCAGCCGTGTAACAGCGCGATTGGCAATCGGTGCTCAGGACGCAGTTGGCACCGGCGTTAACACTCCAGGCGTCGCAGATCGCGCAGTCGCTATCTTCGTCTCCACCGTCGCCGTCGCCGCGGTCGTCACAGCTTGACGCGCTCAAAGGTTCCCAGGAGCAACGCGGGGCCTGCTTGCCAGCCAGGTCGCACACCGGGTCGACACTGACACCGGTGCAGGTTGCGCCGGTGAACTCAGTGCAATCACAGTTGAGCAGGTCGAGCACGTAACCGGCGCCCTCACCCAGCCTCTGGTCGTGGGTAGCGCCGGTCCAGCCCGCGTCGGTCTCGGAACCCTGGGTGATGCTCCACCACCTGGCCCTGGGCACGTCCCCGCAGGTGCACTCGAACAGGTCTCCGGGCGGCATACACTCGCCCGGACAGGCCGAGTCATCGCTGCCGTCGCACTCTTCGCCAAGCAACAGGTGATTGCCTGGAAGCTGGTTGACCGAATTATCGCCGCAGACGGCCTCGCGTGGGTAGGCAGCTTCGATCAACGACCGGGCGGCATAAGTGCGGTCGGCTGGAAGGTTGACCGCGTCAGAAATTTCGCGGGAAGCCTCCAGCAGGCAGGCCGTTGCCTCCCCCACGCTAGTAACCCCACCCACGCCGAGGCCGCATATGTCGAGCTCGGCCACGCCCGCGTCGCTGCACTTAGCCGCGATGCCCGAGCCGAACTTTGCCTCTGCCTTGGCTATTTTCGCTGCGAGTTTTTCATCAGCCGTCGCGCACTCCAGGGGACTGCCACTGCTCTTACCCTTGTTTATGGCGTCGCGGCACTTGGCCACGCCCTTTACTACCGTGGCAACCAACTTGACAGCAGACTTAGCAAGGGTGGCCTGGCATGACGCGGCCGCCGAAGACAGCCCACTGGACGACGAGCTGCTTCCGTAGATGAGGGCAAGGTGGTCCTCGCCGATTTCGAGCGCGACGCCTCCCACGCAGCCGGCCAGGTCATCAGCCGTATCTATCGTCGAATAGCCCGCCGCTATGCAGGCAGGCCCCGGAAACCCGATATTGCTGATCTCGAAAGGCTTGTTTACCGCGCCGCCGCCACAGGTCTCGTCGAGTCCCGCCGTGGGCGGACAATCCGAGTCGGCCAGGCAGCCTATGAACGTGGAACTGCTGCACACGCTGCCGCAGCTCTTGGTAGCTGTCGCGCCGACCTTGGCGACAGCCTTGTCGATCTTTACCTGCTCCTTGACCCCGGGACAGGAGCCAACGTACTTGCCGGCGATCTCCTTGTCACGACACTTGGCCGTGCCCTTGGTCACCGTGGCGGCCAGCTTGCCTGCCGACTTGGCCATCTTGCCCGCACACTTGCCCTCGTTCTTGCTAACCTGGGCCGAGGCCGGCGCGGCTGAAAGAATCAGCAGCGCTGCAACAAGGGACACAAGCTTCCAACAACGATTCACTGGCGGCTCAAGGTCGGGCGGCTGTCCCCCGCTCGGGGAAACCAACCCACTCCACCAGAAGACTAGAAAACAATCGCTACTCTTGTCAATGGCTGCGACACCACAATCACGCTGGGCCAGCCACTTACCCCCCCGATTGGGTGGTAGCTCAGGACGAAACTTCCAAACCGCTGGGCACGGCGCCCTCCATGTATACCAATTCCTCGTCGCGTCGGCTTATGCGCCAACCGGCCTCCACGCGCACGAGGTCGTCGTCGTAGATCGCGCCCACTGTAAAAAACGAGACGCCGCCCTTGCCGTCGTCCATACCCATGGGATTGATGACATAGGTTCGGGCCGACGCGCTGTTACCATCCAGGGTGACGCTGCTGTTGCCGATAAAATGCATCATGGTCTTGAACGGGGCCAGGGCTTTTGCCAGCCAGGCCCTCACCTCGGGGTAGTCTCCCGCTGTGCCGCCCGACGCGCTGTAGTCAACCCTGGCGTCGGCCACGAAGCAGGTGTCGAGCAGCTCCCAGTTCTGCGTGTCTATCGCGGTGCAGTAGCGCACCAGCAGGTCCTGTATATCGATTCGATCAGAAATTTCTTTACCGTTCATGTCCTCTCCCTTCAGCGTCTACTGGCCGCGATAACGTCGTCGGCAAACACCCGCAGCGCGTCTATCTTTACCTGCAGGGGCTCGGTGTCGACCCCCCGCTCGTAGCTGTTGCGAAAACCCACGATGCAGTCGGTGACACCCGCGTCCTGCAATCGCCTGGCGCCGTCGACGCTATAAGCATCGAGCGATATGACGTGCACCTCGAAGGGCTGCTGCTCGCGGCCGTATTCTTTTCGCAACTCGTGGAGCCTCGCTATCATTGACTCCAGTTCTGCAGGGTCACCCCCGGCGTGCATCCAGCCGTCGCCGAGGCGAGCGGCGCGCTTGAGCGCCGCCTCGGAGTGGCCGCCCACGAGCAGGGGCAGCGGCTTGCTCGGCACCGGGCAGATCTTGATCGACTCGATGTCGTAAAACTCACCGTGGTATTCGAAGAACCCTCCCTCGCACAAGCCGCGGATGATCTCCATCATCTCGTTCATGCGACGACCACGACCCGGCCAGGGCTCATCCATCACGCGATAATCGTCGGGCCATGGGCTGACGCCCACTCCAAGGCTGAAGCGGTTGTCCGACAGCACGGCCACCGAGCTGGCCTGCTTGGCCACCAGCACCGGGTGCCTCACGGGCAGCTTGATAACAAAGGTCTGAAAGCGCAGGCGGCTGGTCACAGCCGCGAGCGCCGGCACCAGGGTGAACGGTTCGATGAAGGGCTTGTCTTCGAGGAACCCGCGATCACCGTCCGGCGTGTAGGGATACTTTGAATCCGAGACCTCGGGATAGCATATCGAGTCGGGCACGATGAACCCATCCCAGCCCGAGTCCTCGGCGGCACGGGCCAGCGCCGGAAAAAAAGTCGGATCGGTCATGGACTCAGCGTAAGAAAAGCGCATTGATGCTCCCTGCTGCGTGGCCGGGCGAACGCCGCGCAGTGAGACCGCTTATACACAAGCGGCGCCCGAGACAACAGCGTGTACCCCTTCGATAAGCTCGATAAGTTTCCCGACAAGGCAGCCCTTGTCATGGCTGGTAGCGGCCGGGCCACCAGCTACGCCCAGCTGGATCGCAGCTCCAACCGCTTCGCGCAGCTGTTGCGACACCTCGGACTGGGCCACGACGCAGCCCTGGCCCTGATGATGGAAAACCGTTCCGAGTTCTTCACCGTGTGCTGGGGAGCCCAGCGCTCGGGTCTTTTCTACACACCGGTGGCCACCCACCTGGCGACCGCTGAGATCGCTTACATCATCAACGACTGCGGTGCGCGGGCCTTCGTGACCAGCGCCGAGCAGGCCGACAACACGGCCGACCTGCCCGGACTCTGCCCCGACGTGCAGGCCTGGTTCGTCTGCGGTGGCGAGCTGCCGGGCTATCGGTCGCTTGAAGGCGAGCTCGACGACATGCCCGACCACCCCGTGGACGACGAGCTGGAGGGCTGCGAGATGCTCTATTCATCGGGTACCACGGGTTACCCCAAGGGCATACGCAACCCGCTCCCCGATCGCAGCGTGGGTGCAATCTCGCCGATGGCGGCGGCGCTCGCCGTCGCTTACGGCGCCGACGAGAACACCGTGTACCTGTCGCCCGCCCCGCTGTACCACTCGGCGCCGCTCAGGTTCAACATGGCCCTGCAGCGACTGGGCGCGACCTGCGTCGTCATGGAAAAGTTCGATGCCAGGAGCGCGGTTCAACTCCTGGGACAACACCAGGTGACCATGAGCCAGTGGGTACCCACTCACTTCAGTCGCATGCTGCAGCTACCCAAACAGCTGCGAGAGAAGGCCGACCTCTCGAGCCACCGCCTGGCCCTGCACGCCGCCGCGCCCTGCCCGGTGAGTGTAAAGGAGCAGATGATTAACTGGTGGGGCCCGATACTGACCGAGTTCTACAGCGCCACCGAGGGCAACGGCGCTACACAGATAAGCAGCGAGGAGTGGCTTGCGCACAAGGGCTCGGTAGGTCGTGAGCTGGGCTGCCGCGTGCACGTGGTCGACGACGATGGTGAGGAACTGGCGGCAGGCGAGATCGGCACGGTCTACTTCGAAGGCGGGCGCAGCTTCGAATACCACAACGCCCCCGAAAAAACCGCCGACTCGCTGGACGCTCGCGGTTGGAGCACCGTGGGAGACATCGGCTATCTCGACGAGGAGGGCTACCTCTACCTCACCGACCGCAAGGCCGACATGATCATATCGGGCGGGGTCAACATCTACCCCCAGGAAACCGAGAACTGCCTCCTGGAGCACCCCTTGGTAGCCGACGCGGCCGTGTTCGGGCTGCCCGACAGCGACTTCGGCGAACAGGTAAAAGCGGTGGTCGAAGCCATTGACCCGCTGGCGGCCAGCGGGCAGCTGGCCGACGAACTCATGGCCTGGTGCCGCGATAAAATATCGCCGCTCAAGTGCCCACGCTCCATTGACTTCGTGGACCGCCTGCCGCGCACAGAGGCGGGCAAGCTGAGAAAGCACCTGCTCAAGGCGCGCTATGACCAGGAGCCTTCAGGCCCGGCCAGCGGGACCGGTCACTCGACGTAGAACTTGCTGGCCCAGCGACGCAGGTCGCCAATGGGACCATCGCCGTCGCAGAGTATCGGCTTCTCGAGGTGCACCTTGTTTTCCCAGATGGGGATGTCCTGGCCGAACTGGCGCTCAATTTCGCCGACAAAAGCCTTGCCCACCCCGCTGGTAGTACTCTCGTCGCCGAGCTTGCGCAGCGCACACGACAAGTGCATGTGAACGTACTCGTCGTCCACCGGTGTTCCCGAGGTCATGACCAGGGTTTCAACGACGCCCTTGAAGCGCGTGCAGCCAAAACCGAGACCGTAGGTACGAATGTCTATCGTGCCGTCGGCTTCGCCCTTGGATGTATCCACCCTCGACTGGCAGATCACGTTGAGAAAATACCCGTCCGAATCCACAACGTCTGTGGTGGCGATGTTCTTCGTGCCGTGCACGTATAAAAAGTGAGCGGCGTCGACAGTGTTCTCGGCCAGCTCCTGGTTGCGCGACTTCACCATCCAGTCGCGCCGGGTCCACTCGGTCCAGGCCGGGTCGCCATACTCGGGTAGATCGGGGATCTCCCACTCGGGCGGCTCACCCAGGGGGTGGTACCAGGCCATGATGATGCCGTTTTTTTCGCACACCGGCAGCGCCTCCACGGCAGCCTTGGGGGGAATGCGCTTGCAGTAAGGGATGTCCACGCAGCGGCCGTCTTCGGGCGAAAAACTCCAGTGGTGAAAGGGGCAGCGCAGACCCTGCTCGGTCACCTCACCACCATGCCCGATGTGCGCGCCCAGGTGGGGGCAGAAAGCGTCAAAGACCCGGGCCGTGCCCGCCATGTCGCGAAACAGGACGAGCTCACGGCCAAAGTAGTGTATCGGTTTCAGCTCGCCGACCCCGATTTCGTCGGAGTACGCGACCTGGTACCAGCTGAAAGGCAGCGGAAACGGAAACTCCCTATCCATTTTTTTTCTAACTCCCACTGGGTCAGGCGATCATGTCACCTATATTACGAAGTTTTTCGAGTACGTCGTCGGGCAACACCGGCGGCGGCTTTCCTACCGCGTGCGAGCCCAGTATGACCTCGCAGCTGCGTTCTATAACCGACGCCATGTCGGCCGCCCGCCTGAGGCTACGGCCGGCGACCAGCAGACCGTGGTTGACCAGCATAACGGCCCAGCTGTCTTTCATGGCCTCGGCCACCGCGTCGGCGAGTTCAACGGTGCCCGGCATGATGAAGGGCACCCGCGGTATCTCGCCAAAAAACGCAGCCTCGGTAGACACGGGCACGAAGGGCAAGCCGCTGTTGGCCAGCACCGTGGCGTTGGCCGCGTGGCAGTGTATGACCGCTTCGGCCTCCGGCTTCACCCGGTAGACCACCGCGTGCATGAGGCGCTCGCTTGACGGCGAACGGGCACCCGAATCCACGGGATCGCCGTCGAGATCGATGCGCACCAGCTGCGAAAGATCCAGCTTGCCCTTGAAAGACTGGCTGGGGGTAATCCAGAGTTCATCGGCACCCGCGCTCACCCTCGTGGTCACGTTGCCGCCGGTGGCCGTGATCAGGCCGCTCGCGTAAAGCTCGTCCACCACCTCGCACAGTGCCGTGGCTGCCTCGCCGCCGTCAGCTCCCAGATCCGCGGTTCCACTTCCATGGCTTCGGCCGTTTTCCGCCGTCGTCGGGACGGCCAGGGCCGACAGGTCGCCCAGGTCGCCGGCTTCCTCGCGCGCGGCCTTGTAAGTGGCCGCCAGCAGGGGCTCGAGGTGCTGCAGGGTCATCGCCTTGCCGGCGTCACCGGTAAAAGACAGGCGGCCGTCCATGGCAGCCTCCATGGCGTTGAGTTCGCCACCGAACATTCCGTCGAATATGGCAGCGCCCATGCTCAAGCGCACGTCGGCTCCTCCCACAATGGCCCCCAGGCCCGCGCTCGCGCCATCGGCCGCAAGCTGCAGGTGAAAGGTCAGGGCGAGGTCATGCAACTCGAACTGCATCGTGACCTGGTTGTTCTCGGCCTCGGCTGCCAACTCTTCGCTGGCAGAAACAGCCCTTCCCCAGGCCTCCAACTGTCTGCTCATACCCTCGCGTAGATCGGCAGCGGCGGCGGACAGCTCGGCCGCTTTATCGTCTTCTTCAACGGCGGCGTCTTCAACGACGGCGTCATCGGCGCCAGGCTTCTCACGCTGGAGATCAGAAACCGCCGGACCAGCCTTTGCGAGCAAGCCTGCTATTTCTTCATCGCCCGGTTCACGACGGTCGGCCGACCAATCAAAGTCGGCCAGGACCTCGGGGTTCAAGCAGTGCCGCGGCGCTGAGCCTGCCGCCATGAGTTCGAGTTCGTCGGCGATGATGCGACCCTGGTGCACGGCGATCTCGGCCGTGTTGCCGCCGAGGTGGGGAGTCGCAATGACGTTGGCCATGGCCAGCAACGGATGGTCGGAAGCCGGCGGCTCCTCGGCAAACACATCGAGCCCCGCGCCGCCAAGCCTCCCGTCGCGCAGCGCTTCCACCAGCGCCTCTTCGTCGACGAGAGCCGCCCGCGCCGTGTTGATCAGCATCGCACCCGGCTTCATGGCCGCTAGTCGCTCGGCGTTTATCATTCCGCGGGTCTGGTCATTGACCGCAGCGTGCAGGCTCACCACGTCCGAGCGCTCCAGCAGCTCTTCGAGGCCCAACAGCTCGGCATCGTGGCGGGCCGCCTCCATGGCGTCCACTGCCGGGTCGGACACGAGCACGCGACAGCCGAAACCGCGCAGCCGCCGCGCGACCTCGCGCCCTACCGCCCCCAGGCCCACCAGTCCGACGGTCAGGTTCCACAGCTCTACGCCGCGGAACAGGCTGAAGGCCTGCCCCATGCGACCCATGTCGCCCGCCACCGAGCCCGGTTGCCTGAGGAAATCGCCACCCGCGGCGCTGCAACGGGCCAGCGACAACATGAATGACACCGCCAGGTCGGCCACGGCTACAGCGTTGCGTCCCGGCGCGTTGAGCACCGGTACGCCAAAAGCGCTGCAGGCATCGAGATCGATGTTGACCGGATCGTTACGACAGCTCACCACCACCCTCAGGCCCGGCGTGTCACGCAGTACCGTGGCATCGACAAGGTCGACCTCGGTTACAAAAACATCGTGATCGCCAAGCGCGTCTACCAGGGCAGCGCCGGTGAGCAGTCGCATGCTGCTGCGAAAATCCGAGTACTCCAGCTCTCCCAACCGCGCCAGGCGGGCAAGCGATTCCTCGTCAAACTGGGCGGTGACCAGGAGGCTGGGCGTCAACTTCTTCTTGCGCGCCACGCCCGCCGCCTCGCCGGCCTCGAGCATGGCAGTAGTCAGCGCGCCCACGGCATCGCCATCCGCCGCCGGTGCTTGCTCGCTACGGCCCTTCCACCTGCCATAGACCTGCAGCATGGTCGCGACTTCCGCTCTCTCGGCCACCACGGTCGCGGCCAGCGGAGCAGCCTGGGCGGTTTCGGCCAGGTCGGTAAATACCCCGACCCCTGCGCCCGCACACAGCGCCGCGCCCATGGCTCCCGATTCGCAAGCACTGGCCGCGTGCACGGGGAGGTCGGTGACCTGGGCCAGCAGTTCGGGCCAGAGGCTGCTGCGCAACATGCCACCCGAGACCCTCAACAGTTCGGGTTGGTTGTGACTCAGGTCACACACGCGCTCGGCGTTGGCCCGCACACCGCAGGCCATACCCTCTACGAGAGCGCGTGCCACGTCGCGCCTCGGATCATCGCCGGGAACGCCCACCAGGTGACTCAGCAGCAGTTCTCCGACGGGCAGGCCAGGTGATTTCCAGTCGATGAGGTGGGCGCCCAGGCTCGACTGCATACCGCGTGCGCCGGCAACAGAAGCAGCCGCCTCGGCAAACAATCGTTCCACGGGCCTCGGCGAATCAGCGAAGAGCAGGCGCGCGGCCCACTCCAGGGATTCACCCATCGGACCGCCGTTGCTCTCGAGCACCCACAGGCCCGGCACCGCGTGGTGCGAAGTCCATAGCGCACCGTCGGGGTCAGTGACCGGCACGTCCATCACCAACTGAACGGGCAGCGAGCTGCCCGTGACAGCACACAACTCGCCGGCCTCGACGCAGGCCGCGGCCAGCAAGGCCGACTGCGAGTCGGCGGCTCCCACGGCCACAGTGGTGCCCTCGGCCAGCCCCAGCTTCTCGGCGGCCAGTGGACCCAGCTCGCCCAGCTGCGAGCCAGCGTCGAGAGGATCGGGGAAAATATCGCGGGGAATCCCCAGCCTCCCTATCCAGTCCGCACACCAGCCACGCTGGTTAAGCGAGAACAGTAGAGTTTCGCTCGCCTGCGAGGCCTCGTAGCCCGCGTTGCCGGTCATCCAGAAACCCAACCAGTCACTGGCCGACAACACGTGGGCGGTTTGTTCAATCAGCGCAGGCTGCGCCTTCAGCAGCTGCAGCAGACGCGGTCCGGGTTGTATCGCGGTCGGCCAGTGGCCGGTCACCCCCAGCAGCTCTGCGCCGTGCTGCTCCCCCAGCTCCATGGCTTCGAGCGCCGCGCGCGCGTCACGATTCGAAGCCGCCAGCAATACCTCGCCGGTCGAGTCGACAAGAACCATGGCGTGACGCGTAGCCGTGGCCGCAACCGCCACTACATCGTCGGGCCCGGCCCCTGCCTCGGCCAGCGCCGCCCGCACGGCCTCGCCCATGCGATCGATTACGAGCCCGGTGTCCAGCTCCACCTGCAATCCGGCGCCACCCTCCACCACCACGGGCGGGCAAGGGCGCGACGCCCCGTGAACGCGACCGCTCTCGGGGTCGAACAACAGGCAGCGCACACCGCCTCCGCCCATGTCCAATCCTGCCAGGTAACGTCCGCCCACGATCAGCTCTCCCGCCCTGTCTCAAAAACCACCGGCAGCGCCGACGGCGCCCGAAAAACCTGTCCGCTCACGAAGACCTCGCCCGCCGAGGGATCCAGCGCGAGTCCGGGAAGGCGGTCGAGCACGGCGTTGAGCAACACGTGGGTCTCCATTCGGGCCAGGTGTATTCCCAGGCAAGCGTGGGTGCCGAAGGCAAAACCCAGGTGCTGTTTGAACTTGCGCGTCACGTCGAAACGATCGGGATCTTCAAAGCGCTTGGGGTCGCGATTGGCTGCCGCCATGTTGACGTGCACCACCGCGCCGGCCGGAATCTCGACACCCTGCACGGTAACGTCGGCCGTGGTCATGCGCATTATACCGGTCAACGGGGGATCCCAACGCACGCCCTCCTCTATAGCGTGGGGCAGCAGGTCTCGGTTGGCCCTGAGCAATTCGAGCTGGTCGGGGTTGTTGAGCAGCCCGCACAGCAGGTTGCTCGACGACCGGTAGGTGGTCTCGGCACCGGCCGGAGCGAGCAGCCGGAGGAAGGAATAGATGAGCTCGTCTTCGAGACGCTCGCCTTCCACCTCGGCGCTTGCCAGCACGCTGATGATGTCGTCGCCAGGCTCAGCCCTCCTGCCCCGTAGCAGGTCGGCAAAGAGATCGCGCAGCGATTGCGACGCCCGCAGCGCGCCGTCGTAGTCTATGGTGACGCTGACCAGCTCCACGGCCAATCGGTGAAAATCACGGAGACGATCAGCCGGCACACCCATCATTCCGGCGATCACCGTTACCGGGAACGGAAACGTCAGCTCACGCACCAGGTCGGCGCTGCCGCGCTCTGCGAAACCGTCGATCAAGCCGTTGATCGTTTCGGCCACCAACCCCGTCTCCCAGGATTCCAGGGCGCGGCGACTGAAGGCCTGGCTGAGCAGTTTACGGTGAACCGTGTGATCGGGCGGGTCCATCTCCAGTATGGTGCGACCGAGTACCGGTCCCATCGTGATGGCGTAACCGCTGGAGGTAAAGTTACGCGAGTCGGCGAGGATGTCGTGAACGGCATCGTAGCTCACGGCCGACCAGATCTTGAAACCCTCGGGTGCCTTGTGCCCCCCGGACATGAACTCCTGGTCGCCGGTCCATTCACGCGGGTCGACTTCGAGTACCGGCCCCATCCTGCGCAACTCCGCCCAGCGGGTGTAGGGGTCGCGCACGGTACCGACCCCCTGGGCCTTGTTAAAGCGTTCGAAGGCGTCTGGCCCTGTTTCTTGGTTTGGCTTGGTCACTTGCTTCTCCCTGGCTTTGGAGGCCGTTCGGCCCGCGCCGGTCTTGTTCTCACCGCGAGCCCGGTCCCCATCAACCGCCTGGCGGTCCTCAGTACCTCGTGACGATGGGCTTCTACCTGCGCCGGTTCAAGGGGGTCAAAGTCGCCCGAAGGCATGAGCGCCGGCATTGCTACGAACAAGAACAGCGTGGCACCGGCGACACTGGCCACCATGTGAGCCGGATCCACGTCGATGCGCGACAACAACGGGTCGCCCGAGTTCTCGGACGCGAAACGCTCGACAATTTTTTGTGCCTCGCCCCTGTGCTCGACCATACCGGGCAGGCCATCGCCGCCGGCATCGGCCAACTCGCGCAGTAACACCCGCGCAAAGGTCGGTCGCGCGGCCACGAAATCCACCCAGCCCACCACCGCTGCCTCCAGCCTCTCAACAACGTCGCCTGGACCGAACAACGCCGACTCGAGGCCCACGGCGTACTCGGCAAACATGTCCGCGAGCACGGTGTGGTAGAGCTCTCTCTTGTCGCGGAAGTAGTAAACGATAGAGGCCCGGCGGATACCCACCTCACTGGCAACATCTTCCAGGCGCGCACGGTCGAAGCCCTGCTCGGCAAAAACGCGTTCGGCTGCCTGCAGTATGGCGACGCGGGTGCTGTTGCCCCGCTCACTGGAAGGAAGGACGGCCACCACACTTTCTACCTGCGCGCAGGTAGATTTGTCAAGCCCCGCCCCGCCCGGCCTTGAAAAGATCCTGTAATTGCCCGACTAGAGCCGATTTTTTGATCTTTCCGCTGTCGGTCATGGGCAGCTCGTTTTCACCGAGAAAAAAGATCTGCCGGGGTAGCTTGTAGGCTGAAAGCTCGTCGCGCAGGGCTGCCAGCAACTGCTCGCCGTCGAGCTCCACGCCCTGCTTGAGCAACACGACAGCCGCGACAGTCTGCCCCCGGTCGGGGTCGGGCAGGCCCACCACGTGCGCCGCCTTCACCCCGTCCACGGCCTCGAGCAGCACTTCCACCTCGCGCGGTGACACGTTGGCGCCACCTGTCTTGATCACGTCGCCCAGGCGGCCCTCGAAAAACAAGTGGCCCTGCTCGTTGAAGCTGCCGCCGTCACCGGTGTGGTACCAGCCCGCCTCATCGAACACGCTATCGCGCTGCTGCTTGTACAAACCCTGCATGAGGCTGTAGCCGCGAACGCAGATCTCCCCAGCCTCGCCCGCGCTCTTTTCACCCGCGCTCCTGTCGTTCATGCCGGCCAGCTCGAGACCGCTGTCGGGGTCGACCAGCTTGTGCTCGAGCCCGGGCACCGGGCAACCGAACGACCCCCGCAGGCTATCGGGCAGGTCAACTGTCATGTCGTACATAGTGTGCGGCCCGCCGGTCTCGGTCATGCCCAGCGAGTTGGCCCTCAGCTCAGGATCCTCGGGCGCGACCCCCGGGGGCAACAGGTCGTAGACGTTGCCACCGCGAAGCGAGGAAAGATCCCTGCCGGCAAAACTCTCGTGGTCGGCCATGGCCTTGCCGTAATGCGGCCAGCCGGTGACGAAGGTCGCCCGCTCATGTTCGAGCAGGTCGAGAGTGCGCCCGGGTTCAAAACTCTCCTCGCAGAGCAGGCAGGAGCCCGCGTGCATGGCCGCCAGCAGCGCAAATACGAAGCCGCCTACCCAGAAGAACGGCATGGGCGAGTACAGCCTGTCGTCGGCCCGCAGCCCACGAAACGTGTTGAGATTGAACGCGTGCAGCAACAGTGAGCCCTGGCCGTGCACCGCACCCTTGGGATCGGCCGTGCTGCCCGAACTGTAGACCACGAGCATCGGGTCGCTTGTTTCTACGCTGTCCTCCACGCGGCTGAGAAACCCTTCGTCCTGTTCGGGGACATCGCCCGATTCGGCCAGTTCTTCGACAGCGCCCGCCAACCACTTCCGGCGCCCGTCACCCCAGGCGTATACCCTGCGCAACATCGGCAACTCGGGAAGCAACAGCAGCTCTGCGTTTTCGGCCGCGGTGAGCGAGGGCGCCGCCTCCTCGAGTCGAGCCAGGTAGTCGTGGCCGAGAAAGGAATCTACGCAGAGCAACAACTGCACGTCGGCGTGGCGAAGCATCCAGCCCAACTCGCGGGCCTTCGAAAAAGTATTGAGCGGCACCAGCAGGGCTCCCAGCCTCGCCACGGCCAACCAGGCCACCACCCACGCGGGTCCGTTGGGCGCCAGCAGGCCCACCCTGCTGCCCTTGCCAACCCCGGCAGCCAACAGGCCCCGCGCCAGGCGAGCCGACTCGCGCTCGGCCTCGAGATAGCCAAGACGGCTATCGGCCGTAACCACGAAGTCACGCTGCCCGTGCAAGCTGACCTGCCGACGCAGAAAAGCCGGCACGGTTGCCTTGAAGTCCAGCACCGGGATCTCACCGCTTGAATACATAAAAAACCTGCTCCCCGCCCCTATGCACTTGCACCATGTGCGACCACCGATATAGCTTCGCGCACGGGTATCCGTCAAATCGATGGTTAGAGGAGCCCCGAAACAAGCAGATGGAATTCGCGTGGAGCAAGGAAGACCAGGGGTTCAGGAAGGACCTGGTGGCATTTCTCGAAAGCGAGCTACCCGACGACTGGCAGGAGATTTCGCGCGAAGGGCCGGGTAGCGACGCCCAGGCCGAGTTCTCACTTGGGTTCTGCGCGGCGCTGGCCGCGCGTGGTTGGCTCACGCCCCACTGGCCGACCGAGTACGGGGGCAAATCTGCCACCTCGTGGAGTCACGCCGTGCTGGGTGAAGAGTTGTGGTCACGCGGAGAGCCCCGCGGCCCGCAGTACATGAACGTCAACTGGATCGGCCCCACGATAATGGAGCACGGCAGCGATGAGCAGAAGGCGCTGCACCTGCCCGCCATAAGCGAGGGCCGGGTGCTGTGGTGCCAGGGCTTCTCCGAACCCGAAGCGGGCAGCGACCTGGTCGCGCTGCGCACATCGGCGGTAGCCGACGGCGACGACTACGTCATCAACGGCAGCAAGATCTGGACGTCCTACGCCAACCACGCCGACTACTGTTTTCTCCTCGTGCGCAGTGACCCCGAGTCGAGCCGCCACCACGGCCTGTCGGTCATCCTGCTCCCCATGGACAGCGAGGGCATAGAGATACGCGAGATACCGTCGGTGGTTGGCAAGCGTTACTTCCACGAGCTCTTCTTCACCGACGTGCGCGTGCCGAGGAGCTGCCTGCTCGGCGAGGAAGGCGAGGGCTGGAAAACCGTGAGCTATTCGTTGCAGTACGAACGAGTGGGCGCACCGCGCTACGCGCGTGCCACGGTTACCCTCGACCGGCTGGCCGGGCTTGCCAGGCAAAAAGGCCTGCTCGACGATCCCACCGTGGCCGAGAAGCTCGGCCGGGCCCGGGCCGCCTGCGAAGCCGCGCGAGTGCTCAGCTACAGGGTAATAGACCAACGCGCGCACGGTCTGCCGCCCAGCGCCGACACCAACGTGGCACGCATAGCGGGCACCCGGGTGGACAAGCTGGTGGGCGACCTCGCCCTCGAACTCACCGGCAGCTCGGGCCTCGAGGCGGGGACCTTTGCCAACGCTAATTTCAAACTAGCCATGACCGCCGGTGTCGCCGTGGGCGCCACCGAGGTACAGCTCAACCTCGTGGCCAGCCGCTTGCTGGGCCTGCCCCGCGAGTAGACCGCCGAGCTGGCAAAAGAACGCTGGACACAGAAACGAGCAATACGATGGATTTTGAACTGAACCCGGAACAGGGAGCCCTGCTCGACGCCGCCGAAACCTTGCTCACACGCTCGGCGGGAACCGCGCGGGCCGAGCAACTGGCGGCGCTTTCCGACGCCGGCGAGCAGTCGGCTGATGGCTACGACCACGAGCTCGAACGCGCTCTCAACGACGCGGGTTTTACCGGCGTTGCGCTGGTCGACGGCATGGGGCCCCTCGAGGCCACCCTGCTCACCAGCGCCATTGCTCGGCAGGCCGGCTGCGTGAGCTTCGGCGCCAACGCCATCGTGGCCGCCCAACTGCTCGGGCGCACCATAGATGGCCCGGTCGCGCTGGCCGACACCGCCCTGCCCGGCCCCGTACGCTTTGCGGCCCAGGCAGTGTGCCTGCTGGTGGCCGACGGAGAACAGCTGCGAATAATCGAAACGCCGGCTGCCGGCCTGACCGATGTGGACAGCAATTTTGGCTACCCGATGGCCACCCTACCTGCCGAGCTACTGGCGGCCGGCGACATCGTGGAAGGTGTAAGCGCCCATCGCATGCGCGCCTGGTGGCAGCTCGCCGCCTCGGCCGAGGCCGTCGGCTGCATGCAGGCTGCGCTGTCGTTTACCATTGATTACCTGAAAAACCGCCGCCAGTTCGGTCGCAGTATAGCCTCATTCCAGGCCGTCCAGCACCGCCTGGCCAACTGCGCGGTGATGGTAGAATCGGCGCGCTGGCTCTGCGCGGAAACCGCCTCGCGCAATGCGCCAGGCGAAGCCGCCGCCGCGACCGCTACCCACACCATGGAAGCTGCCACGCTGTTGTTCGACGACACCCACCAGCTGAGCGGAGCCATCGGCTTTACCACCGAGCACGCGCTGCACCACTGGACCATGCGATTGCAGACCCTCAAGCTCGAACTGGGCGGCGCCGGCGCCCACGCGCGCAGCCTGGCCAGGCTTCGCTGGACGGACGCCGAGGGCTGAGACAAGTCGTGGCCATAGATTTCGACTTCGACCCCGTCGAGCAGGCCATGGCCGACAGCGTGGCCGCGTTCTGCCACGACCGCGTTGACGCGGAGCTGCTCAGGGTCGCCGCCGACGAGTTCCCCTTGCCGCTGTGGAAGGACATGGCGGCGCTCGGGATACTCGAACTTGCCTGCCCCGACAGCGGAGGTAGCGCCTCGGCGCTGTGCGCTGTCAGCGAACAACTCGGCCGGGCTGCTTTTCCGGGACCGCTTGCCGCCTGCGTGCTGGGTGCCGCCGTACTCGACAAAAAAGAACGAGCAGGAATCATTGCCGGCAAGGAGCTGGTGTCGCTGGCCGAGCCGCCCCTGCTTCCCTGGGGACCGCTGGCGACCCACTTCCTGGTCGTAGAAGACGGGGTCGTCCTGCGGGCCGACGCGCCCCCCGACATGCAGACCAGCAGCACGCTGGGCGGCGAGCCCTGGGGTCGCGCGGCGATCGAGGGCAACGCCGCGCTTGCCGACAGCGATCGCGGGCTGGGCCTGTACCTGCTCACGCTAGCGGCCTGGCAGGCCGCCGCCGGCCGACGGTTGGTTGAAATGGCTGCCGAGCACGCCTCAACCCGGCAGCAGTTCGGACGCCCCATAGCATCGTTCCAGGCGGTGGCGCACCCCCTGGCCGACAGCGTCATACGACTGGACGCCTCGACTGCGCTGGCACGCTCGGCGGCATTCGCCCTGGACACCGGGGCCGACGACGCGATGGTCGCGCTGCTGCGTGCGCGCGCTTCGGCCGACCGGGCGGCAGTTGCCGCGGCCCGGACCTGTCACCAGGTCTTCGGCGCGCTGGGGGTCAGTCTCGAAGGGCCCGTGTTCAACTACTCGCGACGCATGCTGCAAGCGGCCTCATTGCCGCCCAATGCCGGCTGGACAATGCGGCGGCTCGCCGAAGCGGCCGGGCTGCCTCCGACAAGCCTCGCGGACGCGGCGGGATGATAAAAGCATGACGGTAAAATACGGCATAGACCTGGACGCACCGATGGACGGGCTGCTCTATGAAAAAGCTGGCGGAGTTGCCCGCCTGACCATCAACCGGCCCGAACGAGCCAACTCGTTGACGCCCGCGATGCAGCACATGTTCAGGGCAGCGTGGGAGGACCTGCGCGACGATGACTCGGTACGCGTGGCCATAATTTCGGCAGCCGGTGACCGCCACTTCTGCACCGGCTTCGATGTCGGCGAAGCCGAGGGTGACCAGGGCGACGATGTCTTCCGCGACGCGCCACTGGCCGAGTCGGTGTTCTGGTCGCCGCGACAGAACGACGTCTGGAAACCGGTCATCTGCGTGGTCAACGGCCTGTGCGTGGGCGGCGGCCTTCACTTCGTCGTGGACGCCGACATCACGGTGGCCACGCGTAACGCTGCCTTTCTCGACGCCCACGTCAACGTGGGCATGGTAGGCGCGCTCGAAAATATAGGCCTGGCCAGGCGGCTGCCCCTGGGCACGGCGCTGAGGATGACGCTGGTGGGGCGCGACTACCGCCTGTCGGCCGAACGCGCGTGGCAGCTGGGCCTGGTCGACGAACTGGCCGACGACCGTGCCGCCGCCCATACGATCGCCAACACGATGGCGACCTCGATGCTCGCCAACTCGCCCGCCGCCATGTACGCGTCCAAGCGCGCGCTGTGGCAGTCGATGGAAATGGGTTACACCGAGGCTCTCGAATCGGGCTGGGACCTTCTGCGCGCACACTGGAAGCACCCTGATTTCAAGGAAGGCCCGAGGGCCTTTACCGACAAGCGCCCGCCGCGCTGGAACCCCGACCCTTCGGCCTCGTCTGACGATGACGGCAAGCCGAGCGGAGACGAGGACTGATGGAGCTCTCTTTCACCGCCGAGCAGGAAAACTTCCGCGCCGAACTGCGTGAGTTTCTTACTGACTGGAGTGAGCTCGAGGGTTTCCTGCTGCAGGGAACCAAGTGGAAGCAAGTCAGCCAGTTGTTCAAGGCAATGGCCGGCCGGGGTTGGCTGTCAATGTCCTGGCCACGGCAATACGGCGGCCTGGAGCGCGGACCAGCCTGGGAGTACCTGCTCTGGGACGAGATGGCGCGGGCACGCGCGGCGCGCAATCCCCTGTCTGCCGGTATCGTCGCGCGCACGCTGATACGCCACGGCAGCGAGGAACAGAAAACCCAATGGCTGCCGGCCATCCGCAGCAGCGAGCTGCACTTTGCACTCGGCTATTCAGAGCCCGAAGCCGGCAGCGACCTTGCCAGCCTGCGGTGCAAGGCCACACCCCGAAAAGACGGATACGTGATCGAAGGGCAGAAATGCTGGCAGTCCTACGCCGACGACATGGACTGCCTGTGGCTGCTCGCGCGCACGGGTGAGCAGGATGACCGGGCCCGCGGGCTGAGCCTGTTCATCGTCGACCTTGACGCGCCGGGTGTAAGCGTGAAGCCCATCCCCATAATGGACGGCGACTCTCTCAACGAAATTTTTCTTGACGGCGTCCACGTCACTGCTGATCGCCGGGTCGGCCCCGAAAACGGGGCCTGGGCCATAATGGGCGAAGCCCTGGCCGACGAACGCCACATACAGTTTCCCCCCGGCCGCCTGCAGCGCGACCTGGCCGAGGCAATTGATTGGTTCAGTTCCCGCGGACTCGCCGACGACCCCCTGGTCAGACACCGCGTGGCCGAGCTTTCGCTGCTGGTAGAAGAAGCGCGCGTACACGCACTGCGCGTGCTGGCGCTGATGGAAAAGGGACAGCCTGCTGGCGTAGAAGCGGCGGCCAACAAGGTGGCACACACCGATGCCTGCCAGGCCATAGCCCGTGCGCTGGTTGAACTGGGTGGTCCCGAAGCGCTGCTGCACGGCAGCCGACCCGAATTGCTCTACCTGGTATCAACCTGGGAAAGCATAGGTGGGGGTAGCTCAGAAATAATGAGGGGTATCGTCGCCAGGCAGGGCCTGGGACTCGGTCTCTAGAGCGCGGGCGTAAACCAAAGAAAAGAGATAAAGGTAGCGGGCCGGCGTAGTGCTAACACCACGCTGGCCCGCTACCGAGATATCAGCGTCTGTCGTTGGCCTCGTTGACCCGCAAGGTGCGGCCGTCGAGGTCCTGGCCGTCCATGGCCTCCATCGCAGACTGGGCTTCGCCATCGTCGTCGAACTCAACGAAGCCGAAACCGCGTGAGCGGCCGGTGTCGCGGTCGGTTATTACGCGCGCGCTGAGTACCGAACGTCCGTCGGCTCCGAAGGCGGCCTCCAGGCTGGCGTCGTCGGTGTTATATGAAAGGTTTCCTACGTAAAGCTTCTTTGCCATTAGAATGAATGATCTCCGAACAGTGATTGTGACGATCGGCCCCGCTCGGACCGTCGCGGTCTGAAGGTATGAATTGCGGGGTACCTGTTTGAATTGCCAGCCTCAAGGGTTGCATCGTACACCACTCACGTCAAACCGCGGGGACCCGAGCCGTGGTCAAGCTTCCTGCCCCGGCAACAGATCCTGCGGCCCCGGAGACTGCACGAGCTCTACCCGGCCACCGTCAGGGTCAAGTACAAAAACTGCGCCTGCAGCAAATTCCTCAAAGAAAACAAGGGTTTCCTCGAGTACGGTCACACCTCGTCGGCGACAATCGTCCAGCGTAGCGTGCAGGTCGTCGACCCTGAGCGACAAGTGGGTCAAGCCGGGACGGTTCATGGGACGGCCGACAGGATCTGCCGATTTTTCGGTCTCCTCGAACTTGAGCAGTTCTATCGTAACGCCGTCGCGCCGAAGGTAGACCGCCTCCAGGCTGCACGCAGGCAGGCCCAGGAGCTGTGAAGGCGGGTCGCCCGAGGTCTCAAAAACCGACACCTGCTCAAATCCGAGCAGGTCTCCATAAAACGCCAGCGCCGCCGACAGATCGCTCACGCATATACCCAGGTGCGAAAATCTCATGGCGCCAGCATAGGCCTTCAGTTCAGCATTGGCCACAGGCCGGGCGACGTCACTGCTCCGGGAGCACGACCAGCGACGGTACGCAGAGCAGCTTCTCCTTGGCCAGCTTCTTGAAAAGGAACTCGCCGAACTGGTTGGCGGCCAGCACACCCGTTGCCCCGTGTTTTGGCTCGGGCTTGATCTTGTAGCACATCTGGTGCTCGTCGGGCGTGCTCATCCCCTCGGAATTCTTGTCGGTGGCCACGCAGAGCAGCGCCGGTTTTTTTATCGCGACCGCCCTTGTACCGAACTGGTCTACGACCGAAGCACTGACGTCCTTGTCCAGCTTGGCCGCGCCCTTGCTGCTCTTGACCTTGACGCAACGGTAGTGGTCGGTGGCCACGTCCAGGGGACCGGGAAACGATGGCACGACCGCCGAATCCAGGCTCTTGCCCGCGGGCAGCATCAGCAACTTGGTCTTGACGGTATCGTAGAGGTAGCTGCCGAACTGGTTGCTCACTGTCACGCCTTCCCGTCGCAGGTGCAGCCCCTTGAGCTTGAACGCCTGCAGGTGGGTGTCAGCGTCGAGCACACCCTCGCCGTTCTTGTTAGCCGGCGTACAGAGGCCCGCTGACTTCTTCACTTCAAACGGAGCCGGCCCATCAAGCTTATCCGTCAGGGTTACCGTGCCCGACCACTTCGCCGCCCCCTTGTAGCAAAGGTAATGCTCCAGCGCGAAGTCTGGAAGCGTAGTGGTCGTGGTGGTCGAAGTCGTCGTGGTCGTAGTCGTCTGGCCGGCCAGGACTACCGACAGCGCGTGATCGCAGTCCACCCGCGGAAACGAAAGCCCGTTGGTCGCGTCGGTAACCGACACCGGCGAAGCCTCCAGCGCGGCTTCCACTTCCGCGGGCGTCGCGGCCGGGGCAGCCTGCATCAGGTTAGCTGCGCACGCGGCCGAGGCGGGCGAAGCCTGCGAGGTCCCCGCATAAGTCGACGAACCACCGCCCATGCCAGCCGATCTCGTCCAAGCGCCGGCCGCGAACAGGTCGGTAGTGGAATTACTGTTACTGAAGCAGGCAACCTGGTCGGCCGCGGTCGAGGATTCAGTGCAGGCGGAGAAAAAGGCCGGCCCCTCGTTGGAGTCCCATACCGCGCCTACCGCCACCGAGTTGGCAATGCAGGCCGGCGCTGACATCTGGGTACCGGATCCGTTGTTACCCGCAGAAACGAAAGTAAGTACGCCGTTGTTTCGAAGCGTGTCTATCGCTGTCGCGAACGCTATAGTCCACGAGTAAGTAGAATCGCAAGTCCCGCTGAACATTGTGTTGGTGCCAAGGCTCATGTTCACGATATCAACGTCCGGACGGTTGTTGATTATGTAGTCCAGGCCCGCCACCACGTCAGACGAACAACAGAAAGCGTTGTTGCTGTCCAGTACTTTTACCGCGACGATGTCGGCGTCCGGGGCACCCCCGGCGGGTGTCATGGCACCCTTGGAAGTAATTATGCCCGTCACGTTGGTCCCGTGTCCGTGGTCATCCTCGGCAGACCCGGCACCCGATTGCGTAGCGCCTCCCCCCGGACAGCATCCCAATCCTCCGCTGCACCTGCAGGTCTCGTCTACCAGGTCATCCGAAAGATCGACGTGATCGGTGTCATATCCGCTGTCAAGTACAGCAACGGTGACACCCGCACCGGTCCAGCCGGAAGACTTGACCGTGTCAATATCCATCAATGGCAGCGCCTGCAACAAGTTGCCGCTGCCTCCCTCGTCCAGGTCAATTCGAAGCACGTTCGGGTCATCGAGCAGGAGTCCAACACCCGAAGCGGAAATGTTGCCGGCAACGGCATTGACCGACTGGAATTGGCGCAGTACCTCGAAATCAGCAGCCGACAGGCGCGAAAGTATGCGTCCCCTGGCCGATGCGACCTCCCGATTACGGACGGCGGCCGTCATACGGGATATCTCGGCGCTGCCGGCCAGCGAAAAAGCGACCATCACCCGCACCGAGGGTGAGCGCCGGAGATCGTTTACCACCCCCCGGCCTACCCTGTCGTCAGCTGCCGCGCGAGCCAAGGCCCCAGCCACGCCGTCCGCGTTGACTGCTGACACCGACGCAAGCGGCGCGAGAAGGAACAAACCCACGACAAACAGCCCCTTAAAACAACTCGTTATTTTGACCATATCAGCCTCCCCCGGAACAGCCCGAGACACTCTCAGGCAGCCCCACCAGTGTCAATGGAAAAATCCAGCGACTGCCGTTGGTCTGGTCACAGCCCACACACAACGCTATCCAAGAGCAGCAACGGCAACGGCCACCGGCAAGCCGACCACGAGGAGGCCCCACACCATTGAGCGACTCGGAAGCGACCAACGAAGAATCGGTAAAAGAAATCGAGTTTGACACCAGCGACGTAGACCGCTGGGTGGGGGTCGACCTGGGCTGCGGGTTGCTCAAGGACCCGTTGGGCGTCAACGATTTCAGGCGTTGGGAGCAGGCCATGCAGAATCCCAACCCGCTCTACCTCGACGAAGAATACGCGGCCGCCAGCCGCTTCGGCCGCATCATTGCTCCCCAGTCTTTCGCCGTGTGCACCGACGACAGCCACGGCGCTGCACCGGCAATACAGGGAGCGATCGCCGGCACGCACATGCTCTTTGGCGGTGACGAGTGGTGGTTCGAAGGGCCACGCATAGGCGTCGGCGACCGTGTAAGGCAGAAGCGTAAGCTGCACGACTACCGCGTGACCGAAACAAAGTTTGCCGGGCCCACGATGTTTTCGCGCGGCGACACCGAGTACCTTGCCGAAGACGGCACGTTGATCTGCAAGCAACGGTCAACCTCGATACGTTACCGGGCCGACGTGGCCCGCGAGCGCGGCGAGTTCATGGGCGACAAGGAACGGAGTTGGAGCGACGCAGAACTCGACGATCTGCAGGACAAGAAACTCGAGTACTACCAGAGCTTCCTCGACCTCGGCCACGACCGGCGCCTGGGAGTAAAAAAGGGCGACCGCCTGCCCTCGCGACCACTGGGCCCGCACAGCGTGGCCAGCTTCACCACCGAGTGGCGATCCTACCTGATGACGGTCTGGGGAGCGTTCGGTTACGACAGCGGCCCCACCGGCCTGTGGGACGCCGGCTGGCTGCCTGAAATGACCCGTGACCGCGAAACAGCCAAGACCGACCCAGCGCTTGCCGACGGACTCTACCACGGGCCTTCCCGCGGCCACGTGCAGGACCGCTACGCGCAGCTCATAGGCATGCCGCGCAGCTATGGTTACGGCGCTTCGATGGGCGCGTGGATACTCGACTACCTGGCCAACTGGGCCGGCGAGTGGAGCGACATCGTGCACAGTCGCATGCAGTTCCGCTCGCCGGCTCTGGTGGGCGACATCACTTACCTGAACGGCGAAGTTCTGGAGGTCGAAGAAGAAGAGTCCAGCGGTCAACCGCTCGCAACGGTACAGGTGACCATGACCACCCAGGACGGAAGCATCATGGCCAACGGCACAGCCGAGCTCCGCCTGCCCACCGAAAAACTTCCGGCCGCCTAGCGGAACGACTGCCTTGGCCAACGTCGCTGATCTCCAACTCGCCCTGCAAGCGGACGCCGGACGCTACACGCTGCCGTGTTTCCTCGAAGACGTCTGCTCGTTACACGGAGACCGCGTGGCCCTGGTGGGCGAAAACGGCGCGCTCAGTTTCGACGAACTGCGGGCGGGCAGCCGCGTCCTGGCCCGCGGCCTGGTGGCCGCGGGGGTCGGCAAGGGCACGCGCGTGGCGCTGCTCATGGGCAACAGCCCGGCCTGGGTTGAAGCCATGTTCGCGGTGGCCATGACGGGTGGCGTGCTGGTACCCGTGAACACCTTTGCCACCCCCGACGAGCGCGAGTACATCCTTGCCCACTCCGACGCCGCGGTGTTGCTCTTGCAGCGATCGCTCGCGGGCAACCACTACCTCGATGAGATGCTGGCCCGTTACGACCAGCTGCGCGAGGGCCAGAACGGCTCGCTGCACATCCCCGACCTGCCCCTGCTCAGGTCGGTGTACTGCCAAGCTACAGCGCCGATGGACGAACTGCTCACGGGCGGAAAAGTCGTAGCCGACGCGTTGCTCGACCAGCTGGCGGCCGAGGTCACCCCGGCCGACGAAGCAATGATCATCTACACCTCCGGCACCACGGCCCGGCCCAAGGGGGTGCTGCACGAACATCGCGCGCCGGTCGTGCAGTCGTGGCGCTTCGCCGAGTACATGGCCCTTGACGACAGCGACAGGGTGCTCACCGCGCAGCCGTTTTTCTGGACAGCCGGTATTACCATGTCGCTGGGCGCATCGCTCGCGGCCGGCGCGCGACTGTACACGACCGAGGTCTTTGACCCGGCCGCCGCCCTGGCGACCATCGAACGTGAAAAGATCACGACGCTGCACGCCTGGCCGCACCAGGAAAAATCCATGGCCGAGCACGACGCCGCAGCCGGCCACGACCTGTCAAGCTTGCGCTACATAGAGTTCAGCTCGCCACTCGCCCCCCTGGCCGGACTCAACGAAGACCGCTGGGGAACCTACGGGGCTTACGGACTGAGCGAAACCTTTACCGTAGCGACCTCGCTGCCCGCATCGGCCCCGGCCGAGCTACGCAGCGCCACCAGTGGTGCCGTGCTGCCGGGCAACCAGCTGAAGATAGTGGACCCCGACAGTGGTGCCGCACTGGCGGATGGTGAACGCGGCGAAATAATCCTGCGCGCGGCCACCATGATGCGAGGCTATTACAAGGTAGAACGCGAGTTGGTGTTTGACCGCGACGGCTGGTTTCACACCGGCGACGGGGGCTGGATCGACGACGACGGACTGTTGCGCTGGACGGGCCGCTTGACGGGACTGGTCAAGACCGGGGGCGCCAACGTGTCGCCGGCCGAGGTAGAAGAAGTCGCGGCAGGTTTCGCCGGGCTCAAGACCAGCGCCGCGCTGGGCCTGCCCCACCCCTCCCTGGGTGAAGCCCTGGTGCTGGTCGCGGTACCGGTTGACGGCTCCGAGCTGGACGGCGAGCAGTTGCGCGCCTGGCTGCGCGAGCGACTATCGGCCTACAAGGTGCCGCGCGCCGTGGTGGTACTGGCCCCCCACGAAGCCGAGTACACGGGCAGCAGCAAGCTCAAGGTGGAGCCGCTCAAGGAACTCGCGCTGTCGCGGCTGTCGGCCGACGGCGGCACCGACATCGCCGGCCACCGTTACGCTCGCCGCTAAGAGCGCGGGGCGGGAAACGCGTCGACGGCGAGCATACCACCGTCAACCACCAGCGTTGAACCGGTCACAAACGCCGCCGCCTCGGACGCCAGGAACACCACCACGCCCTTGATGTCCGCTTCGCCGCCCATGCGGCCCAGCGGAATCGTGTCGGCGAACTGCTGCTTGAGTTCGGGAGAGTCGTCGAGGTAGCGCATCATGTCGGTCGCAAACGGTCCCGGCGCTATCGAGTTTATGCGCACGCCCTTGTCGGCCAGCTTGACAGCGAGGTCGCGGGTGAGCGACTCGACCGCGCCCTTGCTGGCGTTGTAGGCCACCACCGGTTGTATGACCTCGCGCGAACCGCGCATGGCCGAAATCGAGCTGATGTTGATGATAGAGCCGCCGCCCGCACCGACCATGTGGCGGGCTGCCGCCTGCGACACCAGCCACAGCGCTTTTACGTTCAGCGCGAAGACACGGTCCCAGCCCTGCTCGGGGTAGTCCAGCGTGGGAGCCGACCACACCATGCCCGCGCTGTTGACCAGCACGTCGAGGCGCCCGGCACGGACTATCACCTCGTCGACCAGGGCCGCCGGCGCGCCCTCTTCCACCAGGTTGCACTCCAGAGCCTCCACGCGGCGGCCGGTTCGGCCGGCCAGCTCCTCGGCAACGGCACTACAGTTGTCGAGCTTGCGCGAGGCCACGAACACGTCGGCCCCGGCCTCTGCCAGCCCGGCGGCCGCCCACGCACCTATGCCGCGGCCACCGCCGGTGACCAGCGCCGTCTTACCCTTCAGATCAAATAGCGGACTTGTTTCCATCTTCAGGCTCCCGCGCCCCACCGGCCGGGGTGGCCACTGGCGCGACGCGTGTTAGTATCACGCCCGACGTGGCTGGAAAATACAAAACCCCCGGCGGTCCCCTGCAGGGGGTTCGCGTGCTGGACTTCTCGGCCATGGTGTCGGGGCCCATGGCCACCAGCCTGTTGGCCGACCAGGGCGCAGACGTGATCAAGGTCGAGCAGCCCGGCTCGGGAGACCTCATTCGTTATATCGGCTGCTCGCGAGCCGGCATGTCGGCCATCTTCAACACCATCAACCGCAACAAGCGTTCGATCGCGCTCGATCTTTCCACCGAGCGCGGACTGGAGCTCGCGCTGGAGTTGGTAAAGACCGCCGACGTCGTCGTAGAAAACTTTCGTCCCGGCGTGGCCGAACGCATGGGCCTGGGCTACAAGGCGCTGCTGGCCGTCAAGCCGGAGCTGGTCTACGCGTCGATACGCGGCTTTGGTAGCAGCGGGCCGCGCGCCGACCAGCGCGTGTACGATCTCGTGATCCAGGCCCTGTCGGGCATGGCGGCGAGCCAGGGCCGCGACGGCCGCCCCGAGTTCGTGCACAACATCGTCTGCGACAAGACCTCGGCCATCTACGCGGCCCAGGCCATCTCCGCCGCCTTGTTCGCGCGCGAACGCGGCGCCGGTGGACAGCAACTCGAACTCTGCATGCTCGACGCCAGCGTCGCCTTCCTGTGGCCCGACGTCATGCAGGACCGCAGCTGGTTGGGAGACGGAGTGTCGGCACCCGCGCCGCTGGCCGACCTGCTCGACGCCCAGCCCACGGCCGACGGTTGGGTTGCCGTGCTGGCCATCTCCGACGAAGAGTTCGCCGGGCTCGCCCGCGCCCTGGGCAAACCCCAACTGGTCGACGACCCACGCTTCTCCGAGCTGCAGTCGCGCATGGAGCACGGCGCCGAAATGTCGGCGGCCATCAAGGAGGTATCCAGTACCCTGGCCAGCGCCGACTTCCTGGCCCGCCTGGAGGCCGAGGGTGTGCCCTGCGCGCCGGTCAACACCAGCGAGCAGCTCATCGACGACCCTCAAATCCTTGCCAATGGCCTGCTGCAGGAAATCGAGCACCCCCACTGCGGGCCCATGCGCGTGCCTGGGCCGGTGGCCCGCTTTGAAGGCACCCCCGCCGAGCTGCACTCGCCCTCGCCCTTGCTGGGAGAGCACAGCGACCAGCTGCTGGCCGAACTCGGACTCAACGAAAAGGAAATCGCCGTGCTGCGCGAGCAGGGAAACGTGGCGTGACAAGCCCCCGGGAAAACCCCGCGGCCGAGGAAACGCAGCTGCTGGCAGGCCTGCGCGTTACAGAGCTCACGGATGAACGTGGATTCCTGGCCGGCAAGATAATGGCCGACCTCGGCGCCGAGGTCACCAAGATAGAGCCGCCCGCTGGCGACCCTGAGCGCGCGTACGGCCCCTGGCTGGGCGGCGTCGAGAAGCCCGAAGCCTCGCTTCCCTGGCTGGCCATGAATACCGGCAAGCGTTCGCTCGCCCTCGACCTGCGTCACCCGGCGGGCATGCAGGTGCTCAACGCCTTGCTCGAGAAAACCGACGTACTGCTGCTCTCCCTGGGCGTCGCGTGGGCGGAGGGCATGGGGCTCGACTGGCCACGCCTGCACGCCGACTTTCCCCGGCTGGTATACTGCTCGATAACACCGTTCGGACTCGAAGGACCACGCGCCGGTGACGACGGCCACGACCTCGTGGTAGTGGCCGCAGGTGGCAACGCCTGGATGACCGGTGACGCCGAGGGACCGCCCCTGCGCTGCAGCATGCCCTCGTCCTACTACCACGCCGCGCCCGAGGCCGTGGTTGGCACGCTACAGGCATTGCACGCACGCGAGCTCGACGGCCTCGGACGACTCGTGGACCTCTCGATGCAGGAATGCCAGCTAGCCACCCTCATTACCGCGGCCGGTCAACAGGCGCTCGGGCGTGGCCGCGGACAACGCAGTGGAGCGCGCACCGGGGCCAGTCGCGAGATATGGCGCGCCGCGGACGGCTGGATATCATTCGGCCTGCGCGGCGGACCTGCCCGCGCCGCCAACCTGCGCGCGGTCTGCAACTGGATGGAAGAGCTCGGCAAACTCGCGCCCACCCTGCGCGATCAGGATTGGGACAGCTGGGACCCGGGCGCCGTGGACGACGAGAAGCTGCGAAGCGTGGAAGCCGCCTTCGAAAAGTTTTTCTCGACCATGACCATGACCGAGTTGTACCAGCAGGCGCTCCAGCGCCGCGTGCTACTGGCCCCCTGCAACGGGGCCCGCGAGATACTCGCCCAGCCCCAGCTTCGCAGCCGAGAGATGTTCGTGACCATCGACTACCCCCGGCTCGGGGCATCGGTAGAGCACCCCGCCCTGTTTGCCATGCTCGGTGGTAGCCGTGCGGGGTTGCGACGCGCGCCCCTGCCGGGCGAACACAACCCGGCCATTCTCGACGAACTCAATCTGTCCGACGAACAGCGCCAGCTACTCATCGACGAGGGCGTAGCGTGAACAACAACACGACGGCGGGCCATGTGTTCAAGGACCTGCTCTTTCTCGAGTTCGGTTCGGGCGCCGCCGGCCCCATGGCCAGCCGCTACTTCGTGCAACAGGGTGCCACCGTGGTCAAGATCGAATCTCGCGCGCGACCCGACTTCCTGCGCTACCTTAACCGCGGCGGCGAGCAAGCCTTGGACAACTCGCCGATGTTCGTGCTGCTCAACGCCGACAAGAAGAGCCTCGCCCTCAACATGGCCGAGCAGGCGGGTCGCGAGCTGGCCTGGCGACTCATCGAGCGCGCCGACGTGGTCATCAACAACTTTGCCCCTGGCGTGATGGAAAAATGGGGCATGGACGCGACCGCCATACGCGCGCGCAACCCGGCGGTCGTCGTGGCCAGCAGCAGCCTCTTCGGCGCCACCGGTCCCGAGCGCAACTACCCCGGTTTTGGCGGCCAGGGCTCGGCCATCGCCGGCTTCAACCAGCTCACCGGCCAGCCGGGGATGGAGCCGCACGGCCCCTGGGCCACGATAACCGACTCGCTGTCACCGCGTTACCTGGCCGTGGCGTTGTCGGCCGCACTGCTGCGACGCCGGCGCACGGGCGAAGGCTGCAGTATTGACCTCTCGCAGATAGAAGCGGCGGTATACAGCCTCTCCGAGTTGATAGTGCGCCAGGGTGCGAACGACGAAAACATCGAGCGTCGAGCCAATAGCGACCAGCGCATGGCGCCGCACGGCGTCTACCGCTGCAAGGGCGACGACCGCTGGATTGCCGTGGCCGTGCTCGACGACGTGCGCTGGAAAATGCTGCGCGAGTTACTGGGCCGCCCCGCCTGGATGATGGAAGAAGGCCTCGACAAGCTCGAGCTGCGCCTCGAACAGGCCGACGTACTCGATCGTTGCCTGCAGGAGTACACGGCAACGCGTGACGCCGACGAGCTCTCGCGCGAGCTCCAGGAAGCCGGCATCGAGGCGGCAGTGGTCATGGACCTGGCCCGGCTCGACGACGACCCGCAGCTGGCCGCCCGCGGTTACTTTACGCGAGTTGAGCACGAGAGCCTGGGAGAGCTCGCGCTCGAACGCGTGGGCTTCACCGTGAGCGACATGCCCGCGAAGATTGAACAGCCGGGCCCCGATCTCGGACAGCACAGCAGCGAAGTGCTGCGCGAGTTGCTGGGTCTTGACCAGGACGAAATCGACCAGCTGGGCGAACAGGGCGTACTCGCGTAAGCGTCCCTGCTGACCGGCCGTTGCCCACCGTGAACAGGATTAATAACAGGGCGACACTGGCGGCGGTGCTGCTGGGCTGCTTCATGTGCCAGGCTGGCTTGGGCTGCGGATACATTTTCGGGGCCCTGCTCAAGCACATCGTGGCCGAGTTCGAATGGTCGCGCGCGGCTTTCTCCCTGTCGGCGGCGCCGCTGCTGCTCGCCATGGGCGGCGGCCAGGTCCTGGTTGGCCAGATGGTCGAACGCGCCGGTGCCCGGGCGGTCTTGTCGTCGGCCGTCCTGCTACTGGGTGGGTCGTTGATGCTGTTCAGCACGGTGCAGAACCTGTGGCAGTTCTACCTCTACACGGCGATGTTCGGGCTGGCGCTGGCCGGCTGCGGCGATGTTGCCGTTGGTGCCGTCACCTCGCGCTGGGTGAGCAGCAATCGCGGACTGGCGCTGGCCTTCGTATACGTTGGCTCCAACGCCGGCGGCGCCCTTGTCCCCATCCTGGCCGACCAGCTGGCGGCCGCGTACTCCTGGCGAGAGGCGGTGTGGTGGATAGGCATCGGCGCCACCGCGATCATCCTCCCCTTTGCGCTTTTCGCCGTCCGCGACCGGCCACTTGATTCGCCCGACACCGACACCGATCTGGCCGGCGGCGACGCAAGCGCGGGCAGCACAACGAGAGCCGACGCTACAGGCGGAGTCGACCTTCCCGAAGCGCTTCGAACCCCCGCGTTCTGGATACTCGCCTGGGCGCTGTTCAGTTTTTATTTTTACTACCTGGCCGTCAACCAGCACCTGGTCGCCTACCTGGGAGACATCGGCTACGACGACGCCCGCGCCGCCGCCGGCCTTGGACTGGCCGTGGCGCTGGGCGTGGGGAGCAAGCTCGCCGTTGGCCTGCTCGCCGACCGCCTGCCAGCGCGCAGCGTGCTGCTGGCCAACTTCGCGCTCATAACGCTGGCCTCACTGTTGCTGCTCGGCGCGGCGCACCCCGCAATGCTGCTCGCCTTCCTTCTTACCCACGGCGTGGCCACGGCCGCCGAGAACGTGGTGATGCCGATGGCACTTATCGACTGCTTCGGCCAGCAGCACCTCGCGCGTATATACGGCGCGCTGATGTTCACGCTTTTTCCGGCCGGCGTACTCGGTTCGTGGCTGGCGGGCTCGATTTTTGACCTCTCCGGGAGCTACACCCTTGCCTTTGCCCTGTTCGCAACCTTGAATGGGTTCGCGCTGGCCGCCCTCACCCGCCTCAGACCAGCCACCGTGCTGTAAAAGAGCGTGGCAAAACGATGAACCTACACGACAATCCAGAACAGGCTTCCTTCCGCGCCGAACTCAGGCAGTGGCTGGCCGACAACCTGCCCGCTGGCTGGGGCAAGACCGTGCGCGAACCCGACGATCCAGAGGCACTTGTGGCCTTTCTCAAGCAGTGGCAGCTCAAGCTCTACGAGGGCGGCTGGGCCGGGCTCGACTGGCCCAGCGAATACGGGGGCCGCGGCGCGAGCGTGGCGGAGAGCATGATCTTCGGTGAAGAATACGCGCTGGCCGACGCTCCCAACATGATCAACATGTCGGTGGGTGCGGCGCTGGTTGGCCCGACGCTGATCGCCTGTGGTAGCGACGAGCAGAAGCGCCGCTTTCTCGAACCCGTGCTCAAGGGCGAAGAGATATGGTGCCAGGGATTCTCGGAGCCCGGCGCCGGCAGCGACCTCGCGTCGCTGAGGACACGCGCCGATCTCGAGGGCGACCACTTCGTCGTCAACGGCCAGAAAACCTGGACCAGTTTTGCCCACCACTCGCAGTGGTGCATCCTCGTGGTGCGCACTGATCCCGAATCCGAACGGCACCGCGGGCTGAGTTTCCTGCTGGTCGATATGAACAGCCCGGGCATCACGGTGCGACCGCTCAAGGAAATGACCGGCCACGAGTGGTTCAACGAAGTTTTTTTCGACCAGGTGAGCGTGCCCAGGGAAAACCTGGTCGGCGAGCTTCACCAGGGATGGAACGTGGTCATGACTACCCTTGCCCACGAACGCGGCAGCTCTTCGCAACACGCTCGCCTGGCCCTGCAGCTGGACAGGCTGGCACAGGCGGCCCGCGAACCGCGAGCAGACGGCAGCCGCGCGGCCGACGATCCGCTGGTGAGACAGCAACTGGCCGATTTCGCCGGGCGCATGATGATACTGCGCATGTCGGCCTGGCGACACGCGAGCACGCTTGACGCCGGCGGCGTGCCGGGCGCCGAAGGCTCCACGCTCAAGATCCTCTGGAGCGAGCTCGACCAGGAGGTCAAGTCAGCCGCCATCGACCTGCTGGGGCCGCGGGCGATGATTCCCGCAGGCGACCCCGACGCGGTGGACGAGGGCTACTGGGCCTACGAACTGCTGTGGTCGCGCGCCGCGACCATTTATGCCGGCACGTCCGAAGTCCAGCGCAACATCATCGCAAACCGAGTACTGGGGCTGCCAAGACGATGACCACCGCCAAATCGACCTCCGACGATAGGCGCTTCCCCTTTCCCGCTGTAGCGAACGGCTGGTTTCGCCTGGCCTACTCCGACGAACTCGCTGCCGGGCAGGTACTGCCGTTGTCGCTGCTCGACCGTGAACTGGTGCTCTACCGCGACGAGGAGGGCGGCGCGCACGCGGTGGACGCTTACTGCCCGCACCTGGGTGCCCACCTTGGCCACGGCGGCAAGGTTGATGGTTCGGGCATACGCTGCCCTTTTCACAACTGGCTGTGGGAAGCCGACGGCAGCTGCGGTGATATTCCTTACAGCGATCACATTCCGCCACGGGCCCGCATACACTGCTGGGCACTGTCCGAGAGCAACGGCATCATCATGGCCTGGCACCACGACGCCGGACTCCCGCCCACCTTTGAAATCCCGACCCTACCCGAGTTGGAGTCAGCAGACTGGTCTCCGCTGGTGGTACGCAGGTGGACCATCAAGAGCCGCTGGCTCGACATGAACGAAAACGCAGTCGACCAGGCGCACTTTGAGTATGTACACGGCACCGCTACGCAACCGGCCACCACTGCCGAGGTCGAGGGCCACCTTCTCAAGTGCCGCTCGCGCATGAAGATGTCGACTCCCCGCGGCAAGATTGACGGCGGCATCGACACCGACGACCACGGCCCCGGCTTCCAGGTCGTACGCGTGCACGGAGAACTCGAAACCCTGATGATCAACACCGCCACTCCCATAGACGATGAACTCACCGACGTGAGCTTTGCGTACAGCATCAAGGCCGATGGCGACGACAAGCTCATCGAGGGAATCGGTGCCTCCATCATCCGCGATCTTGAAAAACAGATGGCCCAGGACATCGTCATCTGGGAACACAAGCGCTACCACCGCCGGCCGTTGCTCTGCGAAGCCGACGGCCCGCTGTCGGTTTACAGGCAGTGGATGTCCCAGTTTTTCAGCGAGGGAGCCGTTAGGTCATGAAGCGGGTAATAGACGCCTGGGTCAACGTAAACATGTCGGAGCTGGGGACGCCCGACTACCTGCTCGAGGTCGCCGAAAAATACTTCAAGCAGGGCGACGATTTCTTCCGCGACTACAGCATAGAAGAGATGACGGCCACCATGGACGAGCTGGGTGTGGAGCGAGCCATCCTGACCACCGACGTCAGCAAGCCCTCGGCCCACGTCCTGTCCTTCATCGAAAAACAGCCCGACCGCTTTGCCTTGGGCGTGCACCTGGACCCCCGCCGGCTGATGAAGACGGTGAACGAGCTGGCGGCCATGGCCGCGTCGCAGCCGCTGGTGCTGGCCCGTATCACGCCGTTCTACTTTGGCCTGCCGCCCACCGACCCGGTTTACTACCCGGTGTACAGTAAGTGCATCGAACTCGGCCTGCCGCTGACCATCAACACCGGCATACCCGGCCCACCCGCACCCGCGGCCTGCCAGGACCCACTGCACCTTGACCGGGTGTGCCTGGATTTTCCTGATCTCAAGCTGGTGATGGCGCACGGCGCCGACCCCTGGTGGGGTGTTGCCTGCCGGCTGATGCTGAAGTACCCGAACCTCTACATGATGACCTCGGCTTACCTGCCGAAGTACCTGCCCACCGAGCTATTGGTTTTCATGGAAAAGCGCGCGCCGGGCAAGGTCATGTTTGCCAGCGACCACCCGGCGATCCCGATCGGCCGCTGCGTGGAAGAAGCCCGCCGCCTGCAGTTGGACGACAGTACTCTTGCTGCCTACCTGCACGGCAACGCCGCACGCCTGTTCTTCGGCGAAGACGGCTGAACCCGTCTACTGCTTGGCCTTCGCCTTGAACGTCGAGGCGGTGTTCTTCTTTACGTCGGCAGTAGTAAACACGGTTCTCCAGCACTGGCCGTCGCTGTTGATCAACCCCACCCCGAGCTGGGTGTCAGCCGCGAACATGGCCTCGGCAGAAAATGAAGCCGCCAGCGGCACGTTTGCGCCCTTGGCCAGCATTATGATCTTCGACTTGCCGGCGGCACCCGAGCCCATCTTTATCTTCGACAACCCATCGGCCACTCCCAGTTTGTCCTTGTACTTCCAGCCCTTGTTGCCTGCCTTGGCAAAGGGTACCCCGGGCCCCACGTCGAGCTGCGTGGAGTAAACAGCGGTGCCACCCTGGTAGTCATAAACGCAGAGGGAATACGTCGTTTCCTCGTCGAGGTCCCCGAAGTCAGCCACGGTGAGGGCCTCGCCCTTTATCCAGGCCCACTTGAGCTTGTCCTTGCTGTCGTCGTCCTTGTCGCTCACGGCGAACTGGACCTTGGCGGCATCGAGGCAGCTGTATTCCGCCACCGCTACGTTGTTGCAACCGGTGACCGCGTCGCAGAGGTCCACCGTGCAGGAGTCACCGTCACCACAGACCAACGGAGCCACGTCTATAATGCAGCCGCCCGCCCCGTCACATATCTCAACGCCGTTACACACGTCACCGTCCGAACAACCCGCGCTGTTGGGCGTGTAAGCGCAGTCGCCGGCCGGCAGCGTGCAACTGTCGTCGGTGCATGGGTTGGCGTCATCGCAGTCGGAATCCTGGGCGCAAGCTTCCACGCGCTTGACCATGGTGAAGCTGTCGCTCACCGCACCGCCCTGCTGGATGTTGCTCACGGTCACCGAGCTACCGTTAAAATCCAGCACCACCGATCCGCCAACGTCCTCGGCAAAATACATCACCGGGTGCAGGGAGGCCAGGCCCAGGCGATAGCCGCCCGAGTGACCGGCTACGATGTGCACCGCCCCCTCGTTGGAGTTCAGGCCCGGCGACTTGGAGTAGGCGCCGTCACCGGCCGGACTGCCGTCGCCCGCGTCGAGCACGTGGCCGGCAGCCGAGATGGTGGCGAAGTCGGGCGTGGCGAGATCAGGCGCCGCGCCACAGGAAGGACAGTAGACGCCGTTAACGAGAAAGGATCTTTCGTAGGCGTGCGAGTGCCCCGTGAGCACGAGGTCAACGCCACCGGCTTCGAGGAGGCTCAACGCGTTCTCGCGCATATTCTGGTGGCGGCCCTGGCCGTCGCTGAACAGGTCCGAGTCGTGGGTACCCTTGGTGTAGGGCGGGTGATGCCAGAAGGCGATCAGCCAGGGCTGCGTGGTCGCCGCAAGATCCTCGAACAGCCACTGCATCATCGCCGAGCCGGCCGTGGCAGACGAGAAATGTGAGTCCAGCGAGATGAAGTGAGCATTGCCGTAGTCGAACGAGTAGTAGAGCTCGGTGCCAGACGCCACGCCCCCCGACTGGCCAGCGGTAGGCGGCGAGAAAGCTTCGAAATAAGGGCCGGTTTCGGTCACCGGGTCTGATCCGGTGACCCCGGTTTCATCGTGGTTGCCGGGCGTGGGCCAGCCCACGTGGTTGCGCAGGATATCGGCGTAGACCCCGAAGTAGTTGTCGGTAAAGGCAGTCAGTGTACCCCAGGGGTAAGCGATGTCTCCGGCGTGAATGACGATGTCCGGGTTACCGCCCATGAAGGCCAGCGCCTGGTTGCGTATGATCAACTGGTTGATGCCCGCACCCGAAACACCGAGGCTGCCCGAATCACCGATCAGCCAGGCCGTGAACGGGGCCGCGCTGCCCGCGGCCGGGGCGGTGTCGAACCAGTGGTCGGCATCGTCGCCCGCGTGTACGGTGCTGCTGCTGCCCACGCTATAGTAGTAGCGCGTGCCGGGTACGAGGTCGGTGAGCGAGACGTCGTGGGTTTTGACCGACGGCAGGCGCGTGGATTCACTGGTGAGCAGGCCCGGGGCTGAACCGTACTGTACCCGGCTGTCCTCCGGCGTGCTGGTGCGCCAGGAGATAGTGGCCGAGGTGCCCGACAGTGCCTGCAGGTAAGGGTCTCGGTCGAGCTGCGCCTGCGCCGGCTGAGCCGCCGCAAGCAGGCCGAGTGCTGCGACCCCCACTGCCAGCAGTACGGGCAACACGGCCCCCTCGGCCCGTCCGATGTTGCTGCCCAGAAAATCTGTCGGGTTCTTCGTGTTCATAATGGTCATCCCTCTTCTTCACCGCCGGTATTTCCACCCACGGTGGCCAGTCTCGATTTCATTTCCAGCGCGCGTTGCAACGCGGGCGCGAGTTTCAGCGCCGCCTCGACGTCGGCCCTCGCGGCCACGGCGTTACCCATTGCCTCGTGGACGCGCGCGCGATCCAGCCTGCTTATGGCAGTGTCACGGATAGCTACCCGTCGGCCTGCCTCGGTCAACGCGCGGTCGAGCTCGGCAGACGCGTCGTCCGTCCGTTTGCCTAGTTGAAGTGCGCGCGAGCGCAGGATGCTCCACGCGGCACCCTTGCGATCCGGCGCCCGCGGATCGTCTATGATCCTTAGTGCCGCTACGCCCTGGCCACGCTCAAGCTCCGAGCGGACCAGCGCCATCTCGAGTAGCACTGCCCTGCCCAGGCGACCTATGCCCTCGCGGTAACAGGCCACGGCGGCGTCGTAGTCGCCCAGCTCCTCGAGCAATTTACCACGGGCGACGAAAACCACGATGTCGGGGACCAGCTGCAACGACGACGCGTAGTCGCGCAGCGCGTCCAGCTTGCGCCCCGCCGCGACCAGCAGCCGAGCGCGGGCGTTAAGAGTGGCCACCGTGGGTTCGCCCTTAGCGAGGAACCTATCAAGACGACTAAGCGCCTTTTTGTTCTCGCCGAGTATTTCATACACGAGCCCACGCTCACCCCGGGCTGAGCGTGCTTTTAATCCCAGCTCACGCGCGAGTTCGAGGTCGGCCAGTGCCTGTCGGGCTTCGCCCCGGGCGCGGTGAAAACGCGCACGCTTGAGCAGCTGTCTTGCGCGGTAGCGAGCGGCGAGGTTCTGGTCAGCCACGCGCTCGCCCAGGCGCACGATAGACTCTGGTTTGTCGCTGTGCGCACGAGCCAGCTGGGCACCTGCCCAGGGCTGCGCGATTGCGAAGAAGCCGATCGAGGCGACGGCAAGAAACCTGTAGAGCAAAACCTGCATGGGGGCAGCCCACCAGTGTTAACCCAGCTACCAGCCGCTTGTCCAGAGCAGCGCCCCCCCGGTCGGGGGGCCAAGTCGGTTTTTATGACCCGGGACGTCCGCCGGGCCCCGGTTTTGTCGCTCAGGCTGGCTTTTCCAACACGTGAATCGCGCAGGCGCTGCCCAGCCCTATGACGTGGGTCAGGCCCAGGCGGGCACCTTCTACCTGCCGCGCGCCGGCCTCGCCGCGCAGGTGGGTAGAAACCTCGTAGATGTTGGCTATGCCAGTGGCCCCCAGGGGGTGTCCCTTGGAAAGCAGACCTCCGGAAACGTTGACCGGTATGCGTCCGCCCAGCGCCGTTTCGCCCTCGTCTATCAAGCGGCCGGCGTCACCGTCCTTGCACAGTCCGAGGTTTTCGTAGTGAAGAATCTCGGCGGTAGCGAAACAGTCGTGCAACTCAACGAGGTCGAGGTCGTCCGGCCCGACGCCCGCCATCTCGTAGGCCACCGCGGCCGCGTTGCGGGTGCAGGTGTTGATATCCGGCATCACGAGATCGCGGTCACTGTACGGGTCGCTGGTAAGGGCCGACGCCCTCACCTTGACGGCGCGCCCCGAGCCCAGCTCGCGCGCCTTTTTTTCCGACACCAGTACCGCCGCGGCCGCGCCGTCGACGTTGACCGAGCACATGAGCTTGGTGTTGGGGTACGAGATCATCTCGGCGCCCATCACGTCTTCGAGCGGGGTCTCCTTCTGGTACATGGCCTTGGAGTTCATCGTGGAATGATGGTGATTCTTGACCGACACCTGGGCGAACTGCTCAAAGGTGGTGCCGTAACTACGCGTGTGCTCCACGCCGGCCTCGGCAAAGACGCAGGGCATGATGCCCGACCCCAGCAAACCCTCTTTCGAGATTCCCTTGGAACCGCCCGCGCCGCCCAGCAGGCCACGGCCCATCTGCTCGACACCGACCGCCAGCACGACATCGTACAAGCCGGCCTTCACCCCCATCCAGGCCTCGCGAAAGGCAGTGGCACCGGTTGCGCAGGCGTTGGCCACGTTGACCACCGGTATGCCGGTCTGCCCGATCTCCTGCAGAACGCGCTGGCCTACCATGCCGCCTGCCTGCCCGAGATTGCCGCACCACGCGGCCTGCATGTCGCCCATGTTCAGGCCCGCGTCGTCGAGCGCCAGCAGCGCCGCCTCGGCACCCAGTGATGTCAGGCTACGATCGGGAAATCGCCCGAAGCGGATCATGTCTACGCCCTGTATATATACGTCACCCATCTTGTTCCTCGTCTGTCCTGTTCTACCCGGCTCGCGCCGGCCGGCTTGTCAACGGCTGTTCCTTCAGGCTGCCGGCCTGAAAAAATACGAAACGTAACTGTTACCGTCGCCGTCCTTGCGACCGGCGTCGTCAAAAAACACATCTACGGGCATGCCCAGCTCCACCGAGCCAGGCTCGGGCTCAACACCAACGAGGTTGCCCTTCACTGTACCGCCACCCTCGAGGTCGACTATGGCCGAAACAAAAGGGACCTCCACGCCGGGAAACGACCGGTGCACGATAGAAAACACGTGCAGGGTGCCGCGATCCGAAAGTTTTACAGCTTCGAACTTTTCGCGCGAAAAGCACTTTCCGCAGGCCATGCGCTGGCCCAGGTACACCGCCCCGCAGGACGAGCACTTCTGTCCTTCCAGGTAGGGGTCGGCGCCCTCTGGCAACTTGATGTAAGGCACCGCCGGCAGCGGGCCACTCGATTCTACTTTTTCACTCATCTGCTCTCCGGACTCCTGTTCAGGCCTGCGCCACCATGCCGCGACACGTTTTGATGACTAGCAGTGCGCGGTGGTTGATGGAACCCCGCCGGGCGTGTCAGCCGTGCGACGCGCAGCTGTAGGCACCAACGTCGAGCATCGCGCGGGCCACCTGCTCGCGGCACCAGGAAGGGTCGCCGAGCTCGTGGTACTGCGCCCTTGCCCGGCGGAAAAAAAGATGAATGTCACTCGCCCAGGTAAAGCCCATGCCACCGTGCACCTGTATGCCTTGCTCGGCGACCTCGACGGCTGCCTGCGACGCCGCTGCCTTGGCCATGCAGGCAGACACGTGGGCGTGAGGCTCACCCGCATCGCAAGCCCAGGCAGCGTAAAGAGCCGCCGAACGCGCGCATTCGACGGCCACCAGCATGTCGGCGCACTTGTGCTGTATGGCCTGGAAGCTGCCTATCGGGCGACCAAACTGCTCGCGCACCTTCGCGTAGTCGACCGTAATTTCGAGCACGCGCGACGCAAGTCCACAGGCTTCGGCAGCCAGTGCGACGCGACCGAGATCAGAAGCGCGGGCGACCGCTGCCAGTGCTTTTTCGCCCGAAGCGAGGAGGCAGTCGGCGTTGGCCTTCACAGAGGCGAACGCTACCGTGCACAGCCGCCGACCACGGTCTATGTAATCGTGCCGCGTGATCTCCAGGCCCTCGATGCCCGCGTCGACAAGCAACAACGCGGGCGCGTCTTCAAGCGACACCGGTACGAGCAAGTGGCCAACGTCGCCGACACCCGGCACGGCTTCGATCACGCCATCGAGCACGAAGCCGCCTCCGTCGGGCGAGCAGCGCAGGCTGTCCGAGCTCCCGGCCGCGCCCTGGCCCAGCAAGGCGACGGTGCGGCTACCGTCGGCCACCGCGGCAGCAAGTTCGTGTGCCGCGCTGCTGTTCTCGGCGCCAGGCTGTGCGGCCGCGAGCAGCGCGCTCACGCCGACTACACTCGAGGCCACGAAAGGGCCCGGCGCCAGTACGCGCCCCATCTCTTCTGCCAGCAGCGCCAGCTCGACCGCACCCAGGCCGGTACCCCCGTTTTCGGGGGGAACCAGCAGCCCGCTCCAGCCCATGTCGGCCAGCCCCCGGCCGAAGGAGGCCGGAACATCCTCGCCGTCGAGCAGCACCGAGCGCACAAGCTCCATCGGACATTCGCGCTCCAGCCAGCCACGCGCGCTGTCGCGCAAAAGCTGCTGTTCATCTGTAAATCCTGCGTCCAAACTCCTTCTCCCGGGGGAAAACGGCCCCGCAAATCCCTTTTCTAGTCAACAGTGGCGGCCATTGGAAGGGCTCGCCGCAGCAGGGCACATCCCCCGGGAACCGCAGACCAGTGCCGCGACCCGGTATTTTGCCCTTGACAGAAAGCGGATTTGCTGCGCGTGGTTATAAGGCCGAGCGGGCTCGTGCCCCCCGGCCGGGGCGTAGCTTGAAGACAATATCGCGCATCCCCGGCCGCCGTCCACTCATGGCGGCGGCCCTTAGCGTGGCAGCGTTCGCAGCGTTGCCCGGCGCCGAGCTGCAGCCGTTGTCAGCCACCGATGCGCTGGCGGCCACCGACGCCTTTGTCTGCTACAAGGCGAAAAAATCCAAGGGGTCCACGAAATTCGGCGGCGCTGCCGGGGTTGCCCTCAGCGATCACTTTGAAACTACTCCCCTGGACCTCAAGAAAGCCGCGTCACTTTGTCTGCCCGCGACCCTGGACGGAGTCACGCCCGCCGACGACAGCACCCACCTTGAAAGCTACAAGGGCAAGGCTCCCAAGGCTTCGCCAAAACACGAACGCAGAAGCAGCTACCGGGTGGTCGACCAGTTTGCCGAGCACTTCATGGACACGGTCAAGGCCGAGTCGCTCATGGTACCCACGGCCGCCAGCAGCGCCGCACCGCCCGTGGCACCCGACCCCCTCAACCACGACGTCGATCACTTCAAGTGCTACAAGGTCAAGAAGCCACGCGGCTACACCGTGCCGGCAGCCGTGCAGGTGGACAGCTCGTTCAACCAACCTGTCGACCTCGAGCTGAAGAAACCCAAGCGCCTGTGCCTGCCCGTGGACAAGAACGGAGAGGGCATAAAGGACTCCGACGCGCACCTGCTCTGCTACCAGGCCAAGAGGGTAAAAGGCCAGGCCAAGTTCGCCAAGGTGAGCGACACCTTCACGGCCAACCAGTTCGGCGATGAAAAGCTCGACTCAGTAAAGGAGAAGATGCTCTGCGTGCCCACCGTGTCGGTGCAGGGCTGCGGCGACGGGCTCATCAACGAGCCGGGTGAGCAGTGCGACGACGGCAACAACGACAACGGCGACGGCTGCGCCGCTGACTGCACGGCCGAGCTCCCCTTCGCCATCAAGCTGGCGAACCTCAACATGCTGCAGGACATAACCCCGGGTGTTGTGGGCTACGACGACATCGACGACCGCATTACCCTGTTGGCAGCGCAGGTCGTGGCCGCGGACCCGGACGTGATCACCCTGCAGGAGGTGGTGCTGGGACCCAACGGTTCAGCCGCCGGCCTGGTCGCCGAACTCGCGGCAACGCACGGGCTCACCTACTTTTACGCCGAACACGGTTTCGGTTCGGGACAGGCGGTGGTCAGTCGCTGGCCGGCGTCGGCCGAGGAGTGGGAGATACTCCCCGACATTGAACTGGTGGCCTCGTTTCCCGACCGCCGCGTGTTCGGCCGCATAGTGGTTTCGTCGCCCGCGGGACAACTCGACGTATACCCCGCCCACCTCTGCGCCTTCTGCAATGACAGCGAGCGCGATGTGCAGGCAGCCTCCTTCGCCGACTTCGTGGCGCGCACTCACAGCAGCGGACACCCGGCCGTGGTAGGCGCTGACTTCAACGCCCACAAGGGCAGCGCGGGGGACCAGCAGGCGAGCAGCGATCCCGCCATACTCACGCTCGAGGCCCTCGCTTGGACAACCCTGTTCGACGGAAGCGACGCTCCCTGTAACGCCCCCGTCGACCGCAGCGGCTGCACCTCGGGCATAGACAACCTCACCGACGCCGCCGATACGACCGCCAGCCGCATCGACAACATCATGCTGGTACCTGCGGCACTGCACCCCCTGTCGGGAACTGTTTCGGACGCGAGCGAGACCGGGCCGACGACTCGCTTTGCCGATACACCGGGCGTGGACGGCAACGCCCGGTGTAGCTTCGAGCCGGCGCTGCCCTGCGCTGTTGACGGCGAATGCCCGGCCGGAAGCCACTGCGAAGACTACGACCCTTCGCCGCTTTGCCGAAGGGATACGCCCGTATCATGCCTCACCGACGGCGACTGCCCTGGCGACCTTGCCCCCGATACCTGCGCAACCACGCTGTGGACCTCGGATCATGTCGGGCTGCAGACCACTATCTCGCTTGAAACCCCGACCCCTCGGAGGAAGAACTGATGGTAAAGACTTTCTCGGTACTGGGCCTGGTCGGGTTGGCGTTGGCGGTTGCCACGAATTCGACGGCGGGCGTTGACCCGGATCTCAAGTGCCAGGCCGGCAAGTACAAGGCGGCTGCCGTCAAGACCCTGGGCCTGGCCAAGTGCAGTTCGAAGGCCGCGCGCGACGGCGCAACTACCGACGCTGGCTGCCTTGCCACCGCCGATTCGAAGTTCTCCAAACTGTTTGCCAAGGCCGAAAAGAAAGTCACCTGCGCCGAACCCGGCGACGAAGCCACGGTCGGTACTGCCATAGACGGCTGGCACGCGCTGATCGAAGCGGCGCTTGACGCGGGTAGCGGCGACAACAAGTGCCGATCGGACAAGCTGAAGGTGGCAGGCAAGGCCGCCTCGGGCATGTTAAAGGGGGTAGCAAAAGAAACGATAAAGAACGACGCGGTGAAGTTCGGTAAGTCTTTTCGCAAGGCGAGAAGCAAGCTGCAGAAGATCTTCGGCAAGGCGGATTCCAAGGGCGGGTGCATAACAACCGGCAACGGAAACGCCGTCGAGGACGACATCCACGATTTAGTAGAGGGGCTGGTGCCCTCCGATGAGCCTGCCTGCGACCCGGAGTTACTCTACGGCGCCGAGGGCAACCGCCTGCACCGCTACGATCTCGACACCATTGACAACGGCCCCTTGCTCGAAGACATTCTCATTGCCGCCGCGGGCGACGAACGTCGCCTGTCGCTTGCCGACAACCGCGACATCAACGGCATGATCTGCGCACTGGCCGACGGCAGCGGCAGGTTCGTGGCCGGCGAAGATACCGGCCAGCCCACCCCTCCCGCGGGCTGGGGCGTATTCGAGGCCGACGGCACACAGGTGGGCAAGCTCACTCCCAGCTATCCCGACGCCGGGCCGGAACCCTACGGCTGCGCGGTCGACCCCGTGTCGGGCAACCTGTTCACCACCTCGGTGGGCAACCAGGCCAGCGGGGTTTTCAACGGGCAGCTCATCATGTGGTTCGCGCCCTTTGACCACTACCCAGGCGCCCCCGGGACTTACCCAAATAACGACCTCAGCAACAACTCCTGCAAAATTGCCACTGATATCGGCACAGCCGGCAACGTGGCCATCGATGAACTGGGCCGCATCTACGTTGCTTCGGCGCGGGGCCTGCACGTACGGCGATACTCGCCACCCTTCCCGACCGGCCCCGACGCGGCCGGTGGCTGCGGCTCGCTGGACTCGACCGGTGCCCCGATGGCCGACACTGTCACCGTAGAGGTGTTCGTGGCCGACCCCGAGAACGTGGGTACGCCCACTGGCATAACCCCGGCTCCCGGCGGCAACTGGTACATATCGAGCGTCCTCACCGGGATGATTTCGGAGTACAACAGCGACGGCGACTTCCTGCGACGCATAGTCGAACCCGACCCGGACGAAACCGGGGTTCCGCTGTCCGTGGGGCACCCCCAGCAAGTGGCCGTCGACTGCAACGGAAACATCTACTACGCCGACATGAACCTTGTCGTGAGCGGCGGCAGCCTCGGTCCCGGCCCCGACGGCAAGATCCGCCGCGTAGGCCTCGACCTGGCTGGCAACGGAAGAACCCCCGAAATCATAAAGTCGGGCCTCTCGTTTCCCGACGGCGTGGCGGTCTTCCCCGGCGACCTGGAGGCACCCTGACGTGAAACCCAATATACCCGGGCTGGCCCTGCTCGCCGTTGCCCTGCTCCTGCCAACGATTCCATGTGCCGCCGCCGACTGGCCAGCGCTCGGAGGTGGCCCTCTGCGCACTTACTACAACCCCGCCGAGACCACGCTCACCCGTGAGAACCTCCCGCAACTGGTCGAGAAGTGGTCCTTCCAGACCGGCAAGATAGTCTCGGCCACCCCTGCGGTGGCCACCGTAGAAGTCGCTGGCGAGGGCGCCGTGCCGATGGTTTTCATCTCCTCGTGGGACGGCAACGTCTACGCACTTCGCCTCGCCGACGGCAGCGAGTTGTGGAGATTTGTCACTGCAGATCAACCGGGCGCCTCCTATCCAAACACCGCCACCGCCCATGTCGAAGACGTGGGCGGCACGACCACCGTATTCGTCTCGGGAGGCGAGACCATGTACTCGCTCGACGCCGCAACGGGCACAGAGAACTGGCACTTCGAGGCGGGCACCGGCTGTGCCGACCCGCCTGGGTTGTGTTCTTTTGACGGAGAACGCAACGAGATCGAAACTGCCGTAGTGCTAACCAACGGCATGGTGATGTTCGGCATGGACGTCAACGACCAGGAAACCGGCAAAGGCGGATTCTTCGCCGTCGACGCCGCCGACGGGCGCCTGGCCTGGTACTTTGACCTCGAGACCGGCGCCACCTGTACGCCGGATCCGGCCGACAACATACGCGGCTTTGACGGATACCACACCGAGGGAGAACTGGGCCTGCCCGCAGGATTCCTGTCAACCCGAGCCGGCTGCGACTTCGACCGTTCGATAACCGGCTGCGGCAACGTGTGGTCGGCTGCCGCGGTCGACCAGGGACGTGGGCTGGTCTACTTCGGCAGCAGCAACTGCAACACAGACAGCGATCCGGCTACGCCCAAGCCCGGCCCCACCATGCCGCTGTACGACGAAGCCCTGGTGGCTCTCAATCTTGATGGCACCCCGGCGTGGACGTGGCGACCGCGCGAGGTAGACAACCTCGACCTTGCCTTCGGCGCCAGCCCCAACCTGTTCACGATAAACTTCGACGGCGACGACCGCGAGGTCGTGGGCATCGGGGGCAAGGACGGCACTTACTACGTCATCGACCGCGACGGAGTTAACGAGTCGACGGGCGTTGCCTGGGACGACGTCGACCCCTCGGCGCTGCCCTACTGGGCTACCAACCTGGTGCCCGGTGGTTACGCCGGTGGCATGACGGCATCGCCGGCCATCGACGAAGACCGCCGCCTCGTCTACGCGGCCACCGCGCCGGGACTCGACATCATCAACCCGCAGCAGCCCACGGTACACGCCATCAACATGGACGACGGCAGCGTCACCTGGCAGAACACCGGCGAGAGGGGCGGCCACGCCGACGCCAACTTCGGGCCGGTAAGCGCGGTGCCCGGGCTGGTCATGGTGGGCACGGTGTTCACCAACGTGTTGCGTTTTTATGACGCCGACAGCGGCGAGCGGCTGGCCACTCGCTACCTGGGGTCTTCGGTGGCATCGTCGGCAGTAGTTTCTGGCGGAACACTCGTGATCGGACACGGGTTGGGGGAACGATCGGCCAACACTTCGAGCGCTTCGACCATCGTGGCCAACGTCCCCTCGAAGGTCTACGCGTTCTGCGCGGCCGGGACCCCCGGCTGTGCGGGCTTGTGGAGCGGACGAAAGTTGTCGCTCAAGGATTTCGACTTGCGCCCCGACAAGCGAAAGCTCCTGGTGCTGAGCAAGGACGAGGAACTGGTGGTGCCGGTCGCCGGACAACCGCAGGACCCACTGACCGGTGGTGCCGAGCTGAGACTCTACAACCCTTCGACGGCCGAGCAGCAGGTCTTCTCACTGCCGGCTTCCGGTTGGAAAGGCCTCGGTCAGCCGGCCGGCTCCAAGGGCTACCGCTACAAGGACTCGCAACAGGTCAACGGCGCCTGCAAGTCGGTGAAGCTGGTGGTGGGCAAAGTGTTCAAGGCCCTGTGCAAAGGTGCCACTATAAACTTCACCCTAAACGAAGCGGGGCAGGGCTCGCTGGCCGTGGCCCTCACCACTGGCGGTGGCAGCGACCCCTTCGTTTGTGCCCTGTGGGGAGGAACCCTCAGGGTTGATCAGGGCACCGGCGTCAACGGAAAAGGAAAATTTCTGGCCATCAATAGCGCCCGGCCCGCCGTCTGCCCCTGAACCGGCTCTTTTTTCAGCCGGTGCAGCGTTCCGACCCACCCGGTCGGGGGGGTAGCCATGATCTCTGCCCTTGACGTAAACCACCCCGTGGAACTACAGTTGGCAGAGAAAGCCAAGGGAGGCCACACATGACACGCCATCTAAGTATCTTCGCAGTCGCTATCACAGTAGTAGTTATAGCTGCCGTTTCCGCGCAGGCCGCAAGCACCAAGTACCAGTCAAGCGTAGTGCCTGTCGTTGCCGACATGGCCGGTGCCACGGCCTTCCCGACTATGGCGGCGGGCAAGGTCCTGATGAAGGGCAACGGCAAGTGCAAGGCCAAACTGTCCGGTGTCACGGACGGAGTGGGCATACCGGTTAGTACCGACAACTCGATGAAGCTCACCGGCGTGGTGACCGGCGACGAATACATCGTGGTGCTCGGCGGCAACTTCCCCGGCATGGGAACTGTTTTTGAATTCAACATTGCAGTTGAACTGAAGTCGGGCAAGGGAGCCGCCAAGGTTGACCAGTCGTCGCAGTTCGCGCTGATACCCGCCGGGGTTCACCGGGCCGCGGTATTAGACAAGCTCGAGATCTACGAACCTCCCCTCCCGGCTGACTGGGCCGCCTGCAAACTTGTCATCGATGCTGGTGGCACGGTGGTAGACGACCCCAACAACCCCTGCAAAACAGGCCTGATGGTGGGCGCCTCGGGAGTCCTAATTCCCTGATCCGTTTCGTGGCCTGGTGAAAGTGCCGGGTCACGAAGTGCTGCGCAATACGCTGCGCCGGAATAACGCCGGCAGCAACGCGCGCAACACGTAACCCGCCGCGATGAAGCGCGGCCAGGTCAGTTCGCGACGGCCGCTCTCGATGGCGGCCAGCACCTGCTCCACCAGCTCGGAGGTCTCGACCATGCTGCGCTTGGCCACCGCGGGCATGGCGGCCAGCGCCTCATCGTCAAAAAACGCTGTTCGCACGGTGCCGGGATAGACCGTCAGCACGCTCACGCCGCTGCCTTCCAGCTCCAACGACAGCGCCTCGGCAAGGCCGCTCAGCGCGAACTTGCTCGCCGCGTAGGCGCTCTCCCCGGGCACCGCCAGGCGCCCGGCCACCGAAGAGACGAAGACCAGGCGACCGCGGCCCCTGGCAACAATGGCCGGCAGCAACAAGCGGGTCCAGTACAACGAGCCGAGGTAGTTGACCCTGATCATTCTCTCCATATCGTCAAGGTCCCAGTCCAGGAAGGACCGGTGATGCCCGTAGCCCGCGTTGTTGACCAACAGGTCGACCGCGCCCAGCTCGCGCTCCAGCATGGCCGCGCACTCTTCCACGCGCGCGCGATCGGCCACGTCGCAGTCGAGCAACAGTGGCCGCGGCGCGCCCGCCTCGATCAGCTCGGTGGCCAGGAGTTCGAGCTCGGGCAAGCGGCGGGCGACCAGCGCCAGCTTCATCCCACGCCGTCCCAGCGCCAAGGACAACTCGCGGCCTATGCCACTCGACGCCCCCGTGACCAGGGCCGAGCCGCCAGGTGTGATGACACGGGAGTCGGCGGGTACGGTCACAGCAATTCCTCGGCCAGGCCGCGCAGCGAGTCGATCGCTTCCGGAGACCTGCTCCAAGGCGCGACCACGAGCCGGTCAACGCCGGCGTCCTCGTAACGGCACAGGTCGTCGCGGCTGACCACTCCCGCGCCAACCGAGTTTTCAAACGGCCTGGCCTCAGTGCCCGCGTCGCGGCGGTAGCTATCCAGGCGCTCGACCAGTTCGGCCGACTGCGCGGGGGTGTTACCCACCCCTATCCAACCGTCACCCACGCGGGCGGCTCGACGCAAGGCCGCGTTGGACTGCCCCCCCACGTGAACCGGGGGTCCGCCGACGGTCGGCGGCTTGGGCTCGAACATCACGGGTTCGAAGTCAAAAAATTCGCCGTGGTGCTCGATCTCACGTTCGTTCCACAACCGACGGCACACGACTATGGCCTCTTCGAGGCGCCGGCCACGAGATGAAAACTCCACGCCAGCCACCCGGCACTCACTCTCAAGCCAACCAGCGCCGACCCCGAACAGCGCCCGGCCACCCGACAGCAGGTCGAGCGTCTGCACGGCCCTCGCGCCGACCAGCGGATGCCTGAGACCCAGCAGGTAGACGTGGCTGCCCAGTTTTATCTGCTCGGTGCGTGCAGCCAGGAAGGACAGGTACGCAAAACAGTCGAACACCGGCGTGTCGGGGGGGACCGGCGGATGATCGCCGGCCAGCGGAGACCCCGACATTGCCACGGGAAAAACCAGGTGCTCGGGCAACCACAATGACTCGAAACCGAGCCGGTCGGCTTCCACCGCCACCTCGAGATGAAAGGCCGGGTTGAGCACCCCGAGAGCGACCCCCAGTTTCACTGCTCGTCGTCCTCGACCGAAGTGGGAAGATGGAACGAACCGTCCTCGCCCCTGCTCCATCCGCCCGCGCAGTGTTCGCCGCCGTCAACGTGCAGCGTGTCTCCCGTGATGAAAGCCGCGCCGTCACCGGCCAGGAAGAGAGCGGCAGCAGCCACGTCCTCTGCCCTGCCCTCGCGCGCAAGCGGCAACCCGCTCGGGACCACCGGCATGCCCTCGGTAACGATAGCGTCGGGGGCTATGCAGTTGACCCTTATACCGCGCCCGCCCAGTTCGAGGGCCAGCGAGCGGGTGAGGCTTTCTACAGCGGCTTTCATCGCCGCGTACACGGCAAACCCGGGCGCCGCGCGATGGGCTTCTACCGACGTGATGTTGATTATCGAAGCGCCCTCGCCCAGGTGTGCGGAGACGGCGCGGATCACGTTGACAACGCTGCCGAAGTTTTCGTCGACCAGGGAGTCCACGCCCTTGTCGCTCAGGCCGACAAATTCACCCGCGAAGGTGCCGCCGGCGTTGTTGATCACCACGTCGAGACGGCCCAGCCCCTCGACCGCGGCCTGCACGAAGGCGCGCACAGCGTCAGGGTCACGAAGGTCAAGGCAGACGTCGACCACCTTGCTACCACGCGAACGCAGCTCCTCGGCCAGCAGGGCAATCTCGTCGCCCTCGCGGTCACAAAGGGCCAGCGACGCTCCCGCGTCGGCAAGCGCCAGCGCCATGGCGCGTCCCAGCCCGCGCGCAGCACCGGTCACAATCGCGGCTTTGCCGTCCAGCGTCCCTTTCACTGACTCCCCACCGCGTTCAACCTATCCACCCGCCAGCGCGAAGTGAAGAACCAGACCGTTCAGCGTTTTTGAACGTACTCCCGCACGCTCCACTGGCAACGATCGGCGACCAGGCGATCGTAGTCGGCACGCAGCACGTCGTGGCCAGGCGCCGCGGCCAGCTCCTGTTCCAGGCCTCTGACCCCCGGGGCCAGCCAGAACTCGATAAAAGCATCCCACCGTTCACCACCCTCCGACAACCTATCCTCAACCTCGTTGGCCACGCAACCCACCAGCCCCGGACAAGCGGTCATCAGCGACGGCAGGTGATCGTTGGCCAGCCTGTCAACGAAGCTCTCGGCCGACAGCCCCGCGACTCGGCGAAGGGCCACGACCAACTTGTCGTTCTCCGTCACTGTTGCGAGCTCGCCTGCTGGCGCGGCCCTTACGACACGCTCACCGGTAACCCAGGAAGTTGCCGCTGACATGAACCGGGCAACGTCTTCGTGAACCACGCGGGCGCCCTCGTCTGAGTCGTAAAGGCGCTCTTGGTAATCCTGCAGGGAGTCGAAACACAGTTGCCCTATACTGTCCACGGGCGCGGGCGACGCCCCCCCTTCTTCGTCCCGGACAATGTTAACGGTGTAGCGCCGCATGGTCGGGTGATGTTTGAGGGCCAGCGGTACGTGGTCGCCGAGCAACATACGGGCGTAATCGGCCCGTGTGAGTTGCGGCAAGCGAGAACAGAAGAACAGTAATTTCACCAACTGCGAAGCCCTCCACCAAATGCTGCCACCAAGGCAGCTCGACCATATCACGGTTATAACACCGGAGGACAGCAACCGAGTGTTCCATCCATAGGCTGCCCTCCGCGTAGCCTCACGAGCAGGTGTCCCGTCATTATCACTGCGCCGGGCGAGCGCCAGGCGACGAGGCACTTTACTTGGCACGGCCGCAGTTTTAAGTACCCGTTGCCGCACCCTGGGAGAATAGCTCTATGCAAGTTGACGACATGATTCTGGTAAGCGTGGACGACCACGTCGTGGAGCCCCCCGACATGTTCGAGCAACACCTTGCCGACAAGTGGAAATCACGCGCGCCGCGCGTGGTGCGCAAGAAGGACGGCTGCGACGTGTGGCTGTTCGAGGGAGCACAGATCCCCAACATCGGGCTGAACGCGGTGGCCGGTCGCCCGCCCAAAGAGTACGGTGTCGAGCCGACTTCCTACGACCAGCTCAGGCGCGCGACCTGGGACGTCGACGCGCGCATCGACGACATGAACGCCAACGGCGTGCTCGCCTCCATGTGTTTTCCTTCCTTTCCTTCCTTCGCCGGCCAGCTGTGGGCCAACTGCGAAGACAAGGAACTCGCGCTGGTCATGCTGCGCGCCTACAACGACTGGCACGTCGACCAGTGGTGTGGTGCCCACCCCGGCAGGTTCATCCCACTGGCAGCGCCCATCTTGTGGGACCCCGACGAGATGGGCAACGAAATCCGCCGACTGGCCAAAAAGGGATGCCACGCCATCAGTTTCTCTGAGAACCCGACCAAGCTGGGCTTCCCCAGCCTCCACGATCACTACTGGGACCCCCTGTGGCAGGCCTGCTCGGACGAAGGCACCTCGGTGTGCATACACATCGGCTCGGGAGAAGGCATGGTGTTTACTTCCATGGACTCACCGGTGGACGTGATGATAACCGTGTCTCCGATCAACGTGTTCGGCTGCGCTGCCGACCTGGTCTGGTCTAGAGTCCTGAGAGATTACCCCGACCTGAGCATAGTGCTGTCCGAGGGCGGCATAGGATGGATTCCCTACCTTCTCGAACGCATGGACTACGTGTACAAGCAGCACCACCTGTGGACGCACCAGGACTTTGCCGGCAAAACCCCCAGCCAGGTATTTCGCGAGCACATAACCACCTGCTTCATCGACGATAAGACCGGCGTGGAGCTGCGCCACCACATCGGCGTGGACAACATTACCTGGGAGTGTGACTACCCGCACTCCGACAGCACCTGGCCGCACTCTCCCGAGAGCCTCGCCCGTTGCCTGGAAGGAGTCCCCGACGACGAGGTCAACAAGATTTCGTTTGAGAACGCGCTCAGGGTTTTTCGTCTCGACCCGTTCGCCACCCTGTCGCGCGAGGAATGCACGGTGGCGGCGCTGAGAGCCAGGGCCGGGCACGTGGACCTCGAGCCCCGCAGCCAGGGCGGCAACCCACCCGTGGATGACCCCAACGCAGCGGTCACTTCGCAGCACATCATTGACCAGCTTTCGACGGCCTTCGCGTCACCCTTCGAACAGGCCTGACCCCAACCCACAACACGAGGAGAATAAAATATGCGTTTCAAGGACAAGGTGGCCGTGGTCACTGGTGCGGGACAAGGCATAGGCGAAGCCTACGCCAAGGGACTGGCTGCCGAGGGCGCCGCCCTCGTGGTGGCCGAGCTCAACGCCGAGCAGGGCCAACGCGTGGCCGGCGAAATCGAAGCGGCGGGCGGGCGGGCGCTGTTCGTTGAAACCGACGTGTCCAACGAAGAGTCTACCGTTGCCATGGGCAAGGCGGCCGTCGAAGCCTTCGGCGGCGTCGACTACCTGGTCAACAACGCGGCCATCTACGCGGGCATGGAAATGCACTCCATGCTCGACATGCCCATGGACTACTGGGATCGTTTCATGCGCGTGAACGTAAACGGCGCACTGCTGGCAACACGGGCCGTCTACGAGTCGATGACCGAGCGCGGTGGCGGAGCCATCGTCAACCAGTCGTCCACCGCAGCGTGGATGGCGGCGGGGTACTACGGCATCGCCAAGCTGGCCCTGCACGGCATAACCCACTCGCTGGCGGCCGAGATGGGCTGGCGCAACATACGTGTAAACGCGATCGCTCCCGGGCCCGTAGACACCGCGGCCACCCGCGGAGTGGTACCCGACGGGATCATCGACGACATCGTCAATGGACTGCATCTCAAGCGGGTGGGTCAACCCACCGACATGGTAGGCACCTGCCTGTTCCTGCTGTCGGACGACGCGTCCTGGGTCACCGCCCAGATACTCGCCGTAGACGGCGGACAGATAATCCGTGCCTGAAACCGGCAGCGTCACCCGGCTGCTGCCGCTGCTGACCGATTCCAACCGTCACTTCTGGGAAGGCGGCGGCGAGAACAAGCTCAACTTTCTCCACTGCGCCGCCTGCAGCCACTACGTTCACCCCCCGCTTCCGAACTGCCCGCTGTGTATGCAACGAGACCTGGAGGTCCGCTCCGTGTCGGGGCGCGCCTCGCTGTTGAGCTGGACGGTCAATCACCAGCCGTGGATACCGGGCTTCGACCCTCCCTACGTCATCGCCCTGGTGGCGATCGAAGAACAGCCGACCCTGCGACTGATGACCAATATCGTCGACTGCAAAATAGAAAACCTCGTTGACGGACTGCAACTGGAGGTCGTGTTTGAAAATGCGGGCGAAGGAGTCTTCCTGCCCTTGTTCAAACCCGTGGACGGCCCCGCGTGACGACCGCGCTGGAAGGCAACGCCGCGATCACCGGGATAGGCCAGTCCGAGGTCGGCCGCCGCCTGGGCCGTGACCCGCTGGCGCTCACCGTCGATGCCTGCTTGCAGGCCCTCGAAGACGCCGGCCTCGAGCGCGGCGACATAGACGGGTTGTCTACCTACCCCGGGGCCATGGTTCCCGGCGCGCCGGGATTCAGCGGCGCGGGCGTGAGCCAGGTGCAGGAAGCGCTGCGCCTTGATCTTGACTGGTACTGCGGGGGCCTCGAACAGCCCGGCCAGTTCGGCTCGGTGATCAACGCGTGCATGGCGGTAGCCACGGGGCTGGCCCGCCACGTGCTCTGCTTTCGCACGGTGTGGGAATCCACCGCGCAGGGCGAGGGGCACCGCGCCGGCCTGGGCACATCGCAGGGCGCAGACTTTCGAGCCACGGGCGACATGCAGTGGAGCCTGCCCTTCGGCGCGGCGTCGGCCGCCTGCTGGATAGCCATGTACGCGCAGCGCCACTTCATAGAGTTCGGCACCACGCGGGAACAGCTCGCGTGGATCGCGCTCAACGACAGGCGTAACGCAGCCCTCAACCCGGCCGCCATTTACCGAGACCCCATGACCCTGGACGACTACATGTCGGTGCGCATGATCTCCACGCCGTTCTGCCTCTACGACTGCGACGTGCCGGTGGACGGGGCAACGGCCGTGATCGTGTCGGCGGTCGAACCGGCAGCGGACACCCGCAACCCACCGCTGGTGGTACAAGGCGTGGGCTCGGCCATCCACGGACGCCCGAGCTGGGACCAGTGGGACGACCTCACTACCATGGCGCTCCGCGACGCGGCCACGATGATGTGGAAACGCAGTGACCTGTCGCCCGCCGACGTGCAGGTGGCCGAGCTATACGACGGCTTCAGTTTCATAGCCCTCGCCTGGCTCGAAGCGCTGGGCTTCTGCCCACGAGGCCAGGGCGGTGCTTTCATCGACGGCGGCCAACGCATAGCGCTCGACGGCGAACTGCCGCTGAATACCAATGGGGGCCAGCTGTCTGGCGGGCGACTGCACGGCTACGGACTACTGCACGAAGCCTGCATACAGCTGTGGGGCCGTGGCGAAGACCGCCAGGTAGCCGGCGACCCCGCCGTGGCCGTTACGGCGGCCGGAGGAGGCCCCCTGGCAGGGTGCCTCCTGCTCGCCCGCGACTGATCGCGGGCGCTGGTCCACACACAGGCCGGGCTGCCGCGCAGTTGCCCGCACGTGCTAAACTGCTTGTCAGTGGCGCCCCTCGGCGCCCACAACCGTGGAACTACTCACCGACCCCCAAGCCTGGTTGGCACTCGCCACCCTTACAGTGCTCGAAATAGTGCTGGGCATAGACAACATCATTTTCATTACCGTTCTCTGCGACCGCCTTCCCGAGGAACAGAGGCACCGGGCGAGGATCACCGGCCTGGGCGGGGCGGTGGTCGGCCGCCTGCTGCTGTTGACTACGGTGGTGTGGATTATCCGCTTGTCCGAACCCTTGTTCGTGGCCCTGGGCCGCGAGATATCTCCGAGGGACCTGATACTCGCCGGGGGAGGCCTGTTCCTGCTGGCCAAGGCCACGCGAGAAATTCACGCGACCATGGAAAGCGACGTAGAAGAAGCCGGCCAGTCGTCCAGGACCACGATGGCTGCCGTGCTGGCGCAGATACTGGTGCTCGACCTGGTGTTCTCTATCGACTCGGTAATCACCGCGGTGGGCATGGCCGAACAACTGGAGGTGATGATGGCGGCGGTGGTAATCGCCATAGGCTTCATGATGTTCTTTGCCGCCTCCGTGGGAGACTTCGTCAACCGCCACCCCAGCGTCAAGATGCTCGCGCTCAGCTTCCTGTTGCTGGTGGGCGTGGCGCTTATTGCCGACGGAATGCACGTACACATTCCTCGCGGCTACATTTACTTTGCGATGTCGTTCTCCTTCTTCGTCGAGATGCTCAATATACGCATGCGCGGCACGGGAATGGCCAGGTCCGGCGACCCGCGGCGAGTACTACCCCCCGGCGACTGAGGCCCGGGCCGGGTCTACAGGCGGACTCCGACTGCTTCCAGCGCGGGACGGACGAGCGACGCCCACCCCCTGTTGGCCAACGGACTTGCCGGGCTCGGGTGCGGCAGGCTGCCTATGATCACGTCGAGGTCGCCGACGACCTCCCGGGCCTTCTTCTCGGCAAACTTGCCAACACCCACGACAAACTCCGGCTCGAAACTCTCGACCGTCCGTCGCAGCGCTCGGTCGCAGGCCTTGTACATCAATGCGCGTTCGGCTTTCGGTAATTTCTCGGGGACGCGGTTGCGCCCCCCTTCCTCCATGAAGACCAGCGGGCAGTAGTTGGTCACGAAGAAGCGAGAAAAAAATCCCTCGGGCGTGTCGAAGGTGTCCTTGGCCCAACTCCACAGCCGCCGCCCACTGACCTCACTCCTGGGGCAGTCGAAGCCCTGGACAGGGCGCGCAGGGTGTTCGCGAGCTGGCTTGCCGATGGGCGTCTCGATACCCAGCCATCCGCGTACAAGGGCGATATCTCCGAAGGGCACACCGACCTGCGCCATGCCGAAAGGCCCGGGATTCATCCCGACAAGCAGTATTTCCCGCCGCCCCTGGCCGTACTTTTCGCAGTACAAGTCCCACGCCTCCCGGGCGTAAACGAGGGGGTTGTAGACGTGCGTGACCGGCGGGCCGAAGGTGAGGCCATCGAGGTCAGCCACGAGCTCATCGGTGATCTGCTTCAGCATCGCTCGCTCTTCGCGGTTTTTCTCTCGCCAGCCACGATGGCGACGACCATTGCCTTTGCGCCCGCTGCCTGCAACATGACGATGCGCGGCAGACAACACTGCCGCGACAACACCGCGCATGGCCGATTCAGATCGCAGACGATGGGACGAAAAGTACGAGGGCCGCAGCGTTGCGGCCCCTGCGCAGCCCGACCCCTGGTTGGCCGACAGCGTGGCTGGCCTCGCCCCGGGGCGCGCCCTGGAGCTGGCCTGCGGCACCGGCCACAACGCGACCTGGTTGGCTGCGCAGGGCTGGACGGTCGACGCGCTGGACATCTCGCCCACCGGGCTGGCGCTGGCCGAGGCGAGGGCCCGTAAACTCGGGCTGTCGGTAAACTGGATAGCCGCCGACCTCGACAGCTGGCGACCGCAACAGAAGGCCTACGACCTGGTGGTGGTAGTACGCTTCCTCGACCGCGAACAGCTACCCGGCATCGTGCTCGAAGCACTAGCCCCCGGTGGCCACCTGGTCTACGAAACCTTCAGCCACCTTCAGTGCGACCGCGAAGACAATCACCTGCGCAGCCGATCTTATGCCCTGGCGCCGGGCGAGCTCAGGCAACTGTACTCGGCGCTCGAAGAGATAAAGTACGAGGAAGTTGAACTGCCCGCGTCCTCGGTGGCGCGCCTGCTCGCGCGGTGCTGATGCAGCTCCCCCACCCGGGGCGAGTCCCGAGGGCGCATACCTCACCAAACCATCTCGACAACATCGCAGCGCCCGCTATACTGGATACACAGGATCTGCCCGCCGCCGCGCGAGCCCTGGCCAACCCATGTCACAGCTGAAAATTGAACAGAAGGTCCGAGAAATAATGTCCGGTATATTTGCCGTCGACGAGGCAGACTTAGACGAGAACTCGTCACTGGAAACCGTCGAGAACTGGGACAGCCTGCAACACGTAAACCTCATCATGGCGCTTGAAGAGGACTTCGGCGTGCAGATCGACGTGGACGACGCGCTTGAAATGGTGTCCTTCCCAGAGGTCGTTGCCACCATGCTGCGCTATAGCAACGCCGGGTAGCCGCGGGCGCGACATGAGCAACGAGGAAAACAACGGGTTTCGTACCCAGCCCCGGCTCATGACCTCTACCGACCTTGCCGGGGTGGTGGAGCTACACAAGGCCTGTTTCGAAGGATATTTCCTGACCGCCTTAGGCGACGCGGCCATAGGAGCCCTCTACTCACGCGCGGTTGATGACCCGAAGAGCGTAGCCTGCGTACTGCAGGACGACGACGGGCACATACAGGGCCTGGCCGTCGGCACGCTGAACCCGGCCTTTCACACCGGCCTGCTGCGCCGTAGTTTTGCGGCCTTTGCCAGCGGCGTAGTGCGCGGGCTGTTCACCGAGGCCACCGTGCGCAAAGGCATTGGCGAACGCCTCGGCTTTGTTTCGAAGATTTTCGTGGCCCGCGCCGACGACACCCTCAAAAAATCAGGCATCACTCCAAGCGAGCTTCCCGAGGCGCGCTTCCTCGACGTGGCAGTGCACCCCGACTGTCGCGGTGGACGCCACGCCGAACGGCTGGTCGAGTTTTTTGCCGGCGAAGTATTCCGCGCCGGAGCGGGTCGACTTGGCGGCAGCGTCAAGCCGCGCAACCTCGGTAGCCTGATACTCTACAAGCGGCTGGGCTGGAACGTGCAGAAGACCGGCCCCGACCGCGTCGACGTGTGGGTCGACCGCCAGGAGTAACGGAGCCATGCGTTTTCACCACGTAGGAGTCGCCGTCAAGAGCATAGCCGACAGCGCCGGTTGGTGGACCGACGTAATGGGCTTCACTACCGAGAGCGAAATCATCCACGACCCCCTGCAGAAAGTCCGCGTACAGTTTTTCGTCAAGCCCGACGGTTTTCGGGTGGAGCTGGTAGAGGCGGCGGCTGACGACTCGCCAGTACTACGCTACGTGGGTTCCGAAAACGGAGGAACCTACCATACCTGCTACGAGGTAGAAGACCTTGAGGCCGCGGTCAACGACCTGCGCGCGGCGGGTGCCTTTCCGGTGACCCGCCCTACCCCTGCTGTAGCGTTCGACGGGAGGAGGATCGTATTCCTGCTATCCGGTGAGCAACAGCTCGTCGAGCTTGTTGAACAAGCTCCCCCGAACTGACGACCGGGGTGAGAGGGTTCGACGGCGATACCCCGGGGGTCGTGGGTGAAACAGCCGCAGAACCGAAACCCATCAAGGACCCCACGCCCAGCGAGCGGGACAGGAAGCAAATTGCCAGGGGAAATACGATGCCAGCCATCGTCCCTGCTAACACGTGCATCGCCACGCCGTCAACGCCGAGTACCTGCTGCATTACAATACGAGTACCCGCGGTAGCAAAGAGATGCGTCATGTAAATGGCCAGCGAGTAACGCCCCAGCGTGGCAAGCCACGGGGCTGTTCTGCCTCGAGCAACCACGGCACACACAGCGACTGCTGCAGCTGTACCGAGCAGCGGTACGTGGATCCACCGCGGCATGGTAGCCACCACCGGGTGCGCCCCCCACATGTCTGGCATCACTATACTAAAAACGTAGTGGGTCACGGCCACTCCGTAGACCAACAGCACCCCGACGGCATGCCCCATCCTGACCGTCCCGGCTGCTCTCTTGAGCCAGGCCGCAGACAGGGAACCGAGGCAAAAGAACAGGTAGTGGGCCAGGCACTCGTTGAGTACCCCCGCGTGGAATGTCGACTGGCCCATATTCATGGCCAGCGCCACGCCCAGATGCAGCCACCACGGGAGACGCCGCAATACCGCGTATGCGAGAAAACAAAAGAACAAGGCGTAGAGAAACCACATCTGCTGGACGGGATCCCAGGCTATGGTAGCGAGACGGTCGATCTCCATGGGGTTGTTCACCTGGTTGTTCATGACCGAGCGGCCCACAACCAGTACCGTTGACCACAACAGGTAGGGGTACCCTACTCCCCACCACTTGCCGCGCAGGTAAACACCCGGGCTGCGCTCCGTGGCCCCGGAAGCCATCACGCCCGACAGGAAAAAGAAGAGGCCCACCGCGAACCCGAGCATGCCCGCGTAGTAGAGCGACCCGAACGGCTCGGGCATCGCCAGCGTACTTCCTTGTATACCAGCCGCGCAGTGAACATTGACCACCAGCAGGATCGCGACCCCACGGGCGTAGTCCACCCAGCCCAGGCGCGTAGAATTGTCGTTTTCTATTGAAAGCAGCTGAGAATCCCCAAGCGAGCCCCGGGACCGGCTTGCCTCTATTATGGTAAGCCGGCGAGTGACTGCCGCGCTACATAGAAACGCGCGGGTACCAAAAAACTCGAATCGAGGGCTCTGGGGAAGGGATCGGACCCGGGAGAAGGTCAGGCAGTGCCAAAACCAAACCAGCGCTCTGCCCCGAGCCTCTTTGAAAACCTGAAGAGCAATATGGGGAATATCACGCCGGCGGCCGTACCCAGAATAATATGCAGGGTAACATCCTGCAGGTCGAAAAACTTCAGCAGCACCACCCGCGTGCCGGCGGTGGCTATGAGGTGGGCCAGGTAAATGGGCATTGATAAGCGCCCGATATAAATCAGCCAGGCTTGGGGCTTCCAGCGATCGAGCATCTCGCCGACGGCGAGGGTGGCAAAAATTCCGAGCAGGGCTACGTGGGTCCACTGCGGGTAGACGCCGATCACCGGGTGAGTCTCGATGCGCAGGGGCGTGACCATCATCCACATGTAGTGGGCGCAGGCCACGGCAAACAGTCCCACCAGGGCGAGCGCCTGCCGGGGGGGCATGCGCTCAAGTATCGACGCTGCCTTCCCGGCAAGGGCCACACCCACGGCAAAATAGATGTAGTGGCCAAGGCACTTGTCGAGAATGCCCAGGTGAAATCCTGTCTGTGCCACCTGCAACGCCATCGCAACGGCCAGGTGTAACCAGGTGGGGAGCCGGGCAAGCAGCACGTAAAGCAAAAAGCAGAACATCAACACGTAGAGAAACCACAGCTGCTGTATGGGATCCCAGGCGATGCTTGCCACCCTCTCCAGGGTCATGGGCTGATTTGCGTAAGCCCCCAGTACCGAGCGGGCACCCGCCAGCACGACAGACCACAGCAGGTAGGGATACAGGATTGCCCACAACTTGCCGCGCGTGTAGGACCACAGCCCCCGGTCAAGAGACCGTCGGGCGAACAGGCCCGATAACAGGAAAAACATGGGCATTATGAAAGAAGTGATGCCCACGTAGTAGTAGGTGCCGAACGGTTCGGGCATCGGCAGGGTACTGCCCTGTACGCCGGCAGCGCTGTGCACGTTGACGACGAGCAATATTGCTACGCCTCGGCCGTAGTCGGCCCAGTGCAATCGTTGATTGGCTGATGCGGCGCTCACCCTTAAAAAGTTAGCCGTCTTTTACCCGGCGGGCAACGGGCTACTGCCCGTTTTCTGCCGCCCGGTTGTTATCGGCCTGCCTGCTTATGCCCTTGCGGGCTTCTCAGCGGGTACCCGTGAGCAGACCGGCTATGGTCCACCAGTCCTCGCTCACCGACTGGGGAGCCTCCGGCCCTATGTCGAGATACCAACCGGTCTCCTCGGGAAACTGCATTCCCGGTATGGCCGCGCGCGTGCCGTGCATGAGCTGCATGTCTATCACGGTAAAGGCGTACACGAACAGCCGCTCGCGATCGTACTCGTAGTCGGTGTTGGGGTTGGGTTTTTTCGAGTAGCGGGTGCTCAGCAACACGCTCTTCCACAACTGCTCGCCGCGGTCGTACATGTCGGCGTAAGGAACCATGAAGATTTCCTTGTCCACGTAGATGATGCGCTTGGAGTACGCGTAGCTGGGAATCAGCGGCTTGCCCTCGATGATGTAGACCTCGGGCCTGACTTCCCAGTTCTCGCAGTAGGTCAGGCCGCCGTCGCGCTCGCAGACCTTGGGCGGGAGGTTTTCGCCGTGAAACGAAGCCAGCGCCGGCTTGACGCCCAGCAGCTTCCAGTCAAATTCGCCCACGTTACCGCGAAATCCACCGTAGCTGTCCTGGTCGATGTCCTGTCCGAAAAGAGCGTCGCTACGCTGCGCGCTCGACATGCGTCGTACCCGTCGAATCATGGGTATGTACAGCCACGTGTCGTCCATGCGCGCGGTGTCCTTGTAGCGAAACAACACCGTGCCCACGCCCCTGAGGTCGAAGGGCTCGATGAGCGGGTACATACCGCGCTTGGTCAGCACCTCGTCGTGGTTGTCGGTGATGGCCGGCATGGGCTCGTGCACCAGGCGGCCCTCGTACTTGAGCATGCGAATCCAGTCGGCGATGAAGTGCCGCTCCACGCTGTAGTGACGGTCACCCTTGGAATCAATCGTCAGGCTACCCGTATCGGCGTCGGCCGAGTGCACGTGCATGTCGTCGGTAATGTAGTAGTTGCCGCGCTCCTGGTTGTACATGACCTTGACCGCTGCATCCGGGTCGTTGGGGTCGATGTCAGGAAACGCAAAGCCGGCGACCCAGTTGCGGATGTACCTGCCGTCTTCGAGACTGACCTGGGACCCGTACTTCTCAGTGGCGTCAAGAAAAAACTGGGGTGGGGAAATCTTCTGGTAGGGCACGATCTTCATGTCCATGCCATTTTCTACCGTCCAGTAGATGCCGGGCGATACGAGGTCCTTTATGCGCTCCACGTTCAGACGGCTGATGGTCTCACCCGGCTTGAGATCATTGGCCGACGAAGCCGTGGGCAACAGGCTGGCCATCACTGTAACAACCGACAGGGCAGCAGCCAACATCAATTTAATTGTCTTCATATCGCGATATGGTCCCCTCTTTACTAACAAATTGCTGCACAGCCGCGACTGCAGCGACAGCCAAACCCGCAGTCTAGCAAGCGCACCGGGCTTTCGGAAGTGTCACTTTCAGAAAAATGCCGGCCAGAAAAATATGTCGCAAAAGCCGCCGCGCCGGGTGAACAGGCTCAGTAAATAAAGGGTATAAGGCGTTTTCGCCGGGCCGGGTAGTCCTCGCCGAATTTTTCCTGGTACCAGCGGTGGTGGGTGGCGGCTCTCGGGGCCAGGTTGGCAAAGGTCCACAAGGCAAACACCGCCCCGGCCCAGGACCAGGTGAGCAGTGCCCAGCCCAGCCACTCTACCAGCTCGCCCAGGTAATTGGCCGACGTCACGTAGCGAAACATGCCGCCGCGTGGAATGTAGTGGCCGCTGTCGCCCGCCTGCCTCAGGTTTCGGATGATGCTGTCCGAATGCAGGTTGATGACCCAGCCCGACAGGAACACGGCCGTGCCCAGCACGAACTGCGGCGTGGCAAGCCAGGCAGCCGTGTAGCGATCGTCGGCCGACAGAAAGAATATCCAGGTTCCCTGCATGAAGGCATTGGCCGAGTTGAACAGCGCGCCGCTGGCGACTATCGACCAGGGCATCTCGCCGCGGCCCCGGATGAGCAGCGGAAAGACAAAACTGCGCTGGCAGTAGTGCAGGTTGAACAGCGCCATGAACACCAGCGGTGTCACCAGCCAGCTACGATCCGAGGCCAGCCACAGCCACGCCATGCCCAGCACCACCGGCGACTCCATCAGCACCCAGCCCAGGCGGTTGTCTACCGTTGCACCCCAGGCCCGGCTGCGATGCACTCCGTAGCCCGCCGGTGCGCGCTGCAGGTACACGAACACGCCCACGGCCAGGACCGTCATGGCCACGAGGAAGCAGTCAAAAAATTCTCTTGTCACCAGCCCATTCATAGTCAGCTCCCCTTTGCTCCCGGCCGGTATAGTACGAAGGCCACGTCGTCAGCCTTGCCCGGCTGGTCGCGCCCCGGTGAGCGCATACGACCCGCGAGCTCATCTACGAGATGCACGGCCGCCCCCAGCAAGTCGCCGCTTTTGATAACGTCGACCAGCTCGGCCAGGTAGAAGTTATCCCACAAGCCGTCGGTGGCCAACAACACAGTGTCGTGAGCCCCCAACGAGAGCGGTCGACCGCTTTCGACCCACATGTCGGGGTCGCCCACCATGTTGCCCACGAGGTGGCGCTCGGGGTGAAAAAGAGCGTCGCGCTCGCTCAGACGGCCGGCGCGCAAAGCCCTGTCCACAGGCGAGTGCCCCACGGTGTGGCGGCGCACGCGGCCGCGCTGGCCAACAACCAGCACAGCCGAGTCGCCCACGTGGTGGGTGGTGAGCACACCGTCGCGCACGACGGCCGCCGCCAGCGTTGTGCCGCCGGGAAAATCAGACTCGATCAATTCGCCGTTGAGTTGCTCCACGCGATCGCAGAGCGGGTCGAGTGTGCCCCCACGCGGCGCGGCGGCCAGTGCCTGTACCACGCGCTCGGAGACCTCCTCGCCGCGCGGCAAACCGCCCAGGCCGTCGGCCACGGCCAACACACCGCTCTTGCCGTTCCACTCAAACACCCCGAGAGCGTCCTCGTTGCAGGTTTCGCGCGAGGGCGAGCGACGGGTGAACGCAACCGCGACCGCACCCAGGAAGTCCGTGGCTAGCGGCCGGTCGCAGTCGGCCCGGCTGAAAAGCAGGGACGAGAGCATACAAGGATTCTAGCACGCGGGCGCCGGCTTACTCCCATTCGGCTGTCTCCAGGAAGCGCCGCAGCGCCCCGGCGGTGCGAAACTTGCGGGTTATCAGCTTGCGCTCTATGCCCGTGCCGATCTCGCGCACCAATTAGACTTCCCCCTCCCAGCCGGCCACGCGTTGGCCCTCGGCCAGGCCGAAACTATCTACACTGGGAACCTTGCTTTTCATCGTGAGGCCCGTTGCCCCGGGAGTCAGCCGCTTTACCGCCGCATGACAGCGGTCAGGCCACTGTCAGCATGCCGCCGTCCACGCGCAGGCAAGCGCCCTGGGTATAGCTGGATGCGGGCAGCACGAGGTTGAGTATGGCCTGGGCCACTTCGCCGGGTTCGCCGTAACGGCGCAGGGCCACCCGCCTCCGGGCAAAGCGGCGCCGGTCGTCTTCTCCAATAGCCGCGGTCATGCCGGTATTGATCGGGCCCGGCATCACCGCGTTCACGGTCACGCCGCTGTCGGCCAGCTCAACGGCCAGCGCGCGGGTGAGCCCCACTACGCCGTGCTTGCTGACCGTGTAGGCGCTCATCATCGGCGTGGCCACCTGGGCGTCGGTGGAAGCGATGTTGACCACGCGCCCAGCGTCGCTAGCACGCAGCTGGGGCAGCGCTGCGCGAATCGTGCGCATGCTGCCCTTGAGGTTGACGTCGAGCGTACGCTCCCAGGCCTCTTCGTCGCCGAAGGCCGCGGGCAGGGCTATGCCCGCGCAGTTGACCAGTATGTCGAGTGCGCCGTAAGCCTCCACTGTCTGCGCCACCACGGAGCGCACCTGCGAGTCGTCGCAGACATCGAGCTGGCAGGCCAGGGCCTCGCCGCCGGCCGCCGTTATTTCGGCCGCCACGCTTTCGACCGCCTCGAGGTTGCAATCAGCCGCCGCTACGCGCGCACCCTCGGCCGCCAGCAACAGCGCCGTGGCGCGGCCTATGCCGCTGCCGGCACCGGTGATGAGCGCCGCCCGCCCGCTCACACTGCGGCCATCGCTGCTGTGGGTCAGCGTCAAGGCGTGTACCAGATCGGCGACGACCAGGCGCGCTCCTGCACGACCTTGCGGTGGGCCTTGCTGCAGCAGGCTGCAAAACCGGGGTGCACCTTGTTGGGCCACAAGCAATTAACCTTGGCCTCGACGCAGAGTTTCTGACTCCAGCGACAGACCGGGTTCTCGAGTACGCGCGCGTAGTAAAAGGCGCGCTGCTCGGCGTCGAAGTCGGGGTCGCTCCACACCGTGCACAGCGACGAGTGTCCAATGCCGCTGGTGCGACAGGTGCGGGCGTTTACCGACGCCCTGAGATTGCCGCCAGCCACGTCGTATACCTTCTCGCGCGTGCTGCCGTCTTCGACCCAGCCCTTTACTATCTGCACGCGGTCAAGCGCCGTACCCGGGTGCTCGCTCGTGCCCGGGTCCTGCATGGCCTGCACCGCGAACAAGGGACTGCCCGCCAAGTCGGGGCGCGCTGCAAGGTCCGATCCCATGGGTACCCCGCCCTCGTAGCCCGCAGAGGCGAAGCCATCGTCATCGCACATCTGCTCGTCGTAGCCCCAGCCGCCAAAAAACCTGAGTACCGGGCGCGTGCCGCTGGTGCCGTAAGTCTCGCGGCGGGTCATGGCCGCGTACAAGGAGTCGCGGGCATTCTCTTCTGCCCACACCACGGCCAGGCCACCGGGGTTGAACTCGAAGTTGTCGGGCAGGCCGATGGGCACCCCTGTGCTCGCCGAATTGCCCGCGCCACCGTGCCCCTTCGACTCGTCTTCGGCCACGAGGCCGGGCGTGCCCAGGTGGGTGTCGGTGCTCGCAATTATGCCGTACTTCAGGGAGTTACCGACGCCGTTTTCGTCCTGCAGCAGGCCCTTCTTGAGCGCCTCGCGCACCATCGACGACTTGTGTCCTCCCGCCACGGCACCCACGCCGCGAAAGCGCCCCACGCCGGCGAAGTTATCGTAGGGAAGTTTTTCAAAACCGCAGGCCTCGTCGGTGGTGTCACCGCCCATCATGCACTCCGAATCGCCCTTGTGTTGCATGATCTCGACCAGCGGCTCCCAGCGCCTGCGCGCCGTGGCCTCGGCCGCATCCACCTCGATACCGGCCTGCAGCGGACCCTCCAGCTTTGCCGACTCGAACATCAGGCCCGGCCCGCTCAGGTTGGAGTTGTGGGGAATGGTGAGCGCGTCGCAGCCCTTTACGCCATCGATGCACTTGTCCTGCAACTGCTCCCACAGGTTGTAGGCCGACGGTGTGTCTACCCAGCTCACCGGCAAGTTGGGGACGTTTTCGTTACGGAAGATGACGTTGCGGTGCATGTTGATGCCCATGCCCAGTATCGACGTCCACTCGTAGCCAACGAAGCTCGTGAAGCTGCACTCCGGGCTACGATCGTAGGCCTCCTCGGCGGCATCGCGGATGTCCTGCCAAACGTCGGCGGCCACGTCGAGGCAGAGCTTGCCCCCCTCACCGCAGAACTTCATACGCTCGCGTCCAACCATGGTGCGCGCGAGCATGGGCAGCGTGGCCAGGGGCCCCAGGCGCTTGTAGAGCCAGCACATGTCCGAGTCACTGCCGGGCAGGTCATTGCTGTTGCAGATCCTGACCTCGCCCAGCATCTCGGAGTGATCGGTCACCGAGGTAAAATCGAGCGGGCGACGCAGCCTCGCGTGGCGCAGCGGGCGGCCCTCGCGGTCGAAGGGTTGCAGGCCAACCTCCTCTCCGCGGGCAAAGCGGTAGGCGTCGCGCGGCGTGTTGCGGGTAAACTGCGTGGCCGCGTCCATGGAGTAGCCGGTGTGCACGTGCAGGTCGCCGAAAAAAGGCCGCCTGAGCGGGTCGTAGTCGGCACAAGCCTCGCGTTGCTCGGTGATCTCGTAGGGGCGCTGGTCACCGGCCGCCTGGTCGCCGGCCAGGGCCGAAGCGGGTAGCAACGTGAACGCCATCATCGCAGCGGACAAAACTGTCGTGATTTTCATGGATTCTCCTTGCCCAGCCAGGGCGGTAACCCGCGTGGACGGACACCCGCGGAGCGGCTGACATTGATTAACCTCTTGAGCCCCGTAAAACCAGCCTCACCACCGGCGGCGCTTCAGGCCAGCTCGCTCAGCGGCACAACGCTGGTTACCGGCTGCGGGTGCTCACGGGCAAGCACCCACCTTACGCACATGCTGCCGTGCTCGTGGCCGGCGGTGTCTATCCAGTTGGCGTGGCCCGGATCGCGATGGGCCACCACCAGGCGCACACTGCCGTCGGCTTCGGCCACGGCCGAGCCGTTGTTGATGTGGACGCGGCGCGTGGCGTAATCGAGCGACTCGGCCCAGCAGTTGGCCAGTTGAAAGTTCCAGTAGCGACAGGCGGGCGGTTCGAGGTCTATGACCAGCGCCTCGTCGTCGCCGAGTTCCCACAGGCCCAGCCAGATGCGCACGTTGGGGTCGCCGCCCACGAGGCGATGATGCTCGGCGTCGGGCAGGTGAAAGCTGTTGACCTCCGCCTTCTCTCTCATGCCCGTCACCCAGTCGGCAAACCAGCCGGCACAGCCCAGCGCGTACATGGCTGTGCCCGACAGTTGCCCTGGCACGCGCGCGGGATCCAACGGCGGCGCGGGGCCGTCAGCCTGCAGGCACTCAATGGCCACCTCCACGGGGGTCTCGCGTGAGCGGTCGAGGAAGGTCTGCCTCAGCAACACCTGCGATGTGTCCTCGTTCATCTGCAGCCAGTTGCCCGGCTGCTCACGGGCGCTCACGATTATTTCAAAGCTGCCGTCGTCTTCGAGCACGAGGTCGGAGTCGTTGAGGTGGCCGGCGCCGCCGGTAATACGATCGCTGGCGGCAAAGTTCTGGTTCTGCGCGGCAAAACTCATGTAGTGAATGCTTCCACGCTTGCCGCTTATCCTGTAGTCAAGGTCGCCGCGGATCGAAGCGCCCAGGTAGTAGTTGTCCGGATTGTCCAAGCCCATCTTCACGAGCTCGGGCATGGCCCGAAACGCCGGGTATTTCGGCCCGGTCTGCTCGGCGAAGGTCTGCGAGCCAGCCCTGAGCAGGCGGTTGAGGTAGCGCAGTCCCTCGGCGCGATCGAAAGTGGAACGAGCAAGGTCGGGGCGCAGTATAATCTCACCGGCCTTCTCGAGCAGTTGGCAGAACTCGGTCCAAGCCTGGCCACTGTCTACCTTGGCAAGCGCCATTTCTCTATCGTCCATGTTCAATTTTTCCTTATGCCATTGCCATCAAACTGCACCACGGCTCAGCAGCTTATACCGAAGCGATCGATGTAGGGAGCAAAACGCTCGCGAACCTCGCCTGTCGAAATACCCCACTCCTCCAACCTGTAATCGTGGCTACCATGGCGACCCCTGGGATTGGCCGCCGTGTGCTGCCGCATGGAGTCGGTCGCCTGTTGGCCCAGCTCAAGGCCGAAGTGTTTATACGCACCCTCGACCAGCAGCTTTGGATCGGCGACAAAATCATCATGGCCCACGTCGTAAAACCGGCCGGCCGGACTCTTGTCGCGAACGGCGAGCCCGCGCTCCAGTGAGCTGGCATAGAAGTCCATCACCAGGGGGCCGAGCTTGCCCTTGTCCCACTCCAGCGTTCCCGCCGGGATGGCGTCGGTCATGCTGCAGATAGACGCCGTGCAGGCCAGGGGGTCGCGATGACTCCACAGTACGCTCGCACCCGGGAACACCTCGAGCAGGGAGTCGATGGCCCACATATGCGCCGGCGCCTTGAGCAACCATCGCTCACCAGGCCGTTGCCAGTGGAGCAGTTGCAACTGGGCGCGATAGTATCGGTACATCGGCAACAGGTCCTGTTGCCTGTACCAGGATGCGTAGGGTTCGAGCATGGGCTCCACTCCCAGGTGCACCCCGTTGAGTGAGTAAGCGTGCAACAGCACGCACTCCTCGGGCGTATCGGCATCGGCAAAGTGGATCTTCGTGAACTCCGGGTTCTTCTGTCGAGCCTGCTCGTAGTAGTCCTTTATCATCTGCCGGCGCGGGTCGTGTTTGCCCGAGTCAGGATCGCCCGGGGCCAGCCCCTCGGCGGGGTCGGGAAACTGCGTCTCCCACAGGAGCAAGGCTCGCGCCGACGGATCGCAAGCCAGCAGGTTGAACAAGGCCGAGGTACCCGACCTCGGCAAGCCGGTCAGTATCATTGGTGCGGCCAACGGTTGCTCGAGTATCTCGGGGTGATCGACGAAGGCCTTCTCCACGCGCAAGCGGGTGGAGAGCAGTTGCACGAGGCGGCGGCGGTTGCGGCGACGACCGCGCTCGGTGAAGGGGTTGGCCTTGTACGTTTCGCACAGCACTTCGAGAGCCTCACGCAGGCTGCCGTCGGCCTGCCGACCCGGCCACGGTCCACCGAAATCCTCGAGCCCGGTGTCCCCGGCCGCCTCGCCGAGCAGCTGTTCTGCGTTAAAATCAGTCCCTGCCACCTGCTTCTCCCGTCTTTTCCGGCCAGCCCGGCCAGCCCGGCCGAGCCGTAGCCTACCGACGACAACTACGCAGCATCCCAGCCGCATGCAATCCCGCGCCCCCGGACATCGGGAAAAATAAAAACCCCTTGCGTTACCCCTGCCAAGTGCAGTTGAATGATGCTTGGTCCCTCCGCCCCTTCCGTTGCGGCTGAGGATCGGGGAGGAGTTTCATGCCAACTAATGCGATCGTACGCCCGCGGGCTGCAGCGGCGCTGTTATTTGCCGCTGCCTTGCTCACAGCAGCCGCCTTCCTTCTGGGCCCCATCGCCGCCATCGCGCACGACGATCCCAGCGAAGACGGGCTCATCGAGGGAGGCGGCAGTCCTAAAACCGACTGCGTGAGCCTCTTCCAAACCGGACTTGAGCTGAACTACCCGGCACCGCCCAAGAAGAAGCAGAAAGACCTGGCCTGCACCGACGGTGACCTGGCCTGCGACAGCGACGGCCTCGTCAACGGCTTGTGCAGCTTCAACGTGGGCCTCTGCCTGGCCGACGACGAAGACATGGGCTTGTGCACGCCGGCCGGCATTCCTGTGGGTGGCGTCGCGGTAAAGAACAAACCCCTGGGCCACCCCAAGTACGACGCCGGTGCGGCCGAGCTACAGGTGGCAGCCGACGCCTTGCTGGGCAGCACAGGCGTGCCATGCGCAAACCCGGGCGCCGGTGGTGGCAACTGCCTGCAATGCACCTCCAGCCAGGCCACCATAGTGGTAGACACCTCGGTCAAGAAGGGCAAAAAGAGACTCAAGGTCAAGGTCACAACCGAACCGGCGCCGCCAAAGAACAAGCCCATAAAAGACAGCGACAAGCTCAAGTTCAGGTGTACCGACTGCCCGTCGGCCAGCGCCTTTGAACACATAGCCGACATCGTCTTCAAGACCGGCTGCGCCGCGGCCACCGTGTGTCACAGCGGCGGCGCGCCAGCGGGCGGCATGAACCTCAACATTGACGAGATAGGCGCCGCGGCGCTCTACGACGAACTCGTAAGCGAGACACCGCTGCTGCCGGGCGCAACCGCGCTGGGCATGGCCCGGATAATGCCTGGTGACCCTGGCCTGGGCACGGCGGGTTCACAGAGCCTGATGTACGAAAAACTGCTGCTGACCAACAACCAGCTCGACGCCCTGTGTACGACCGGCGGACAAGCGGCCGGCTGCCTGGGACAGAACATGCCGCCGGGCTCAGACACTTACTCGACCGGCAAGCTCAACCTGCTCAAGGTCTGGATAGAGGCCGGCGCGCCCTTTGACGGTTGGCCGGCAGGCGCCACCTGCGGGGAGCCCGAGGACATCTGGGCCCCGGTCGACCCACCCGCACCGCCCGCCCCGGGCGAGGGCTTCCAGATGCACATGGAGGCTCCTTCCGGGTTTACGGTGGCACCGGGCACCGAATTCCAAGGCTGCCAGTGGATCGAAGTACCCGCGTCTGTCACCGAAGACTGGTACATCGACCGTATAGAAATCATTGCCAACAGCGGCACCCACCACATCATACTGTTCGAGGACATCCCCGATTCCGGACCGCCGGCGACACCAACAGCGTTTGATCCCCTGGATGCAGGCTGTGCCAACAACTTCGCGCAGAAGTATTTCCGCATCGGCACGCAGGATGCCGTGGGTGAACTAACCCTGCCGGAGAACGTCGCTTACAAGATAATCCCGGGCCAGGTGTTCGGTTTCAACCCGCACTACGTCAACCACTTCAACGTGGACATATACCCCGAGATATACGTCAACTTCCACGGGTCTACGACGCCTACCCTGGCCACCGCGGGCCTGGCGTTCCCTGGAAACCTGGCGTTCATCGTGCCCCCGGACCAGGTAGGCACCAGCGACGTCAGCCAGTACACCAACGGCGGGGCCTCCGGACTGTGCGCTTTCGCTGTAAGCTCGCACCAGCACCGCCGCGGCACCGGCATAAAAATCTGGACCAGCCAGCCGACCGGCTGGAGCGACACCACCGACCAGGTCTACTACTCCACCGACTGGGACCACCCCGACGTACTGGTAACCGACCCGCCGCTGCACCTGGATATTGGCGAGAGCCTGTGGTTCCAGTGCGAGTGGGACAACGGCGTCCTTATCGACACCACCCGCCGCTGCGTGCAACCGGGTGAGACCAGCTCCCCGTCAAGCTGCGATCGAGCTAACAACTACGTGTGTTTCACCGACGCCGACTGCCCCCCCGGGACGACAACGGGTGAGTGTCGCGACTGCGACCTGGACTTCGGGGCGCTATCTGAGGACGAAATGTGCTTCATCGCCGCCTTCGTGTACCCAGCCCAGCCCGACGCGGAGCCCTGCCCGTGGCCGCTGCTCGGGGGCTTCGGCTTCTGAGACGGGCCGGTGGCGACGCGACGGAGCTGTCAGCCTTGGCGACGCGCGGCCAGGCCTTCGAGATAGCGCAGGGCCGACTCGCGGCCCTCGGGGTCGCGCAGGCCTGCCAGCAGGCCGTCGGCGTCGGCCCAGCTTCGCGCCGTGCCCCAGGCCTGCTCGGTGACGGCGTTTACGTGGCGCTTGGTCGACAGCAACGCGAGCGCGGGCTTTTCGGCCAGCTCGGCCGCCAACGCCTCGGTCTCCTCTTCGAGTTTTGATGGCTCGACCACTCGGTTGACGAAACCGGCGGCGCGCGCCTCCTCGGCTGTGAACGGACGACAGGTCATTACCAGTTCTTTCGTAAGCGCCGGTCCGATCTCGCGCACCAGCCTCGGGATGCCGCCCCAGGCAAGCGGTATGCCGAGATCTATCTCGGGTATCGCGAAACGCACGTCATCGGCGGCCACCCTGAGGTCGCAGGCCGCCGCCAGCACCAGGCCGCCGCCAACGCAGTGTCCCTGTATGCGGGCCACCGTCACCGCCGGAATGCGCTCGATGGCGTCGGCCATCAAGCGGCCGAGATCGGCCATGGCCCTGGGGTCAGTCGGACTGTCTCCCCCGCCGCCGGCAAAGGCCGTCACGTCGGCGCCGGCAGAAAATGCGCGCCCCCTGCCCGAAACGACAACGACCTTCAGCTCGGAGCAAGCGGCCAGGAAATCCGCCGCCCGGGCAAGCTCGGCCAGGGTCTCGGGGCCCAGCGGGTTGAGACTGTCGGGGCGGTCGAGCTCAAGCGTGCCCCTGTTGCCCGCCGCTGAGATCTCGATCGTGTTGAAAGATGGAACCTGCATGTCGCCCTCCGCCTGCCAGCAGTCACCCTATAGCGCAGTCGCACAGGCTAACTGAACCGCGCTAACCGCGGGGCCCGGAGAAGCAAGCCCAACGCGACACTCCCTCGCGACATAGGAACAGAAAGCGCAACAGCTATACTGTGGCCGGCATCCGGATCATGCATCAGCAACGCACAGTCAATGGCAGGCAGCGGCAGCAAAGCGCCGCCGGTCGGAAAACGGCCGGCCTGCTCGCCGTTTGTGCGGCTGCCTGCCTGCTCGCAACTGCCTGCGGCGGGCCCACGCGGCAGGACAGCGAAGCGGCGGTCAACATCGCTGCCGCCGACCCCGCCCTGGCCCAACCCGAGGCACTGTCGAGCCTTTCGACCGCGGCCCTGGACGCTTTCCTCGATTTCAACGCCGCCATCGGCACTAACTCGGGTTACGTGGCCGTCTTCGCCCGCGACGGTCGCGTGGTGCACGCCCACACGGCTGGCTACGCCGACGTCGAGGCCGGGCTGCCCATGCAGTTGTCCACCCGCTTCAGGCTGGCGTCGATGACCAAGCCGGTAACCGCCGTGGCCGCCATGATGCTGGTTGAAGAAGGCCGTCTTTCGCTCAACGACCCGGTGTCGCTCTACCTGCCGGTAGCAGCGAGCCTGCGCGTGGCCACCGACAGTTCTCCAGGTGAACCGCTTGCAACCGAGCCCCTGCAAGAGCCGCTCACCGTACGCCACCTGCTGAGCTTTTCGGCCGGCATCGGTCACGAACAAGACCCTTCGCCCCTGGGCAGGCTGTGGGCCGAGCGCGACATCTACGCGGGCGCGGGGTCGCTGGAGCTGCGCGTCAACCGCATACTCACCGCGCCGCTTTACGAACAACCCGGCACGCGCTGGCGCTACGGCTGGACGGCCGACGTGCTGGCCCGCGTGGTCGAAGTCGCCGCCGGACAGCCCTTCGGTGAGTTCCTGGTCGAGCGCGTGTTCGAACCCCTGGGCATGAGTTCAACGGGCTTCCTGCCGCCGGTCAACGAGCAGGCCGACATGGCGCGCGTGTACACGAAAGACGAAGACGGCGACCTCCTGCTGGTGGAGCACCCTCACCACGACCCGGCCGACTGGACACCGGGCGGTAGTGGCCTGGTCTCGACGGCGGGCGACTATCTCAAGTTTGCGCTCATGCTGTGGAACCGGGGCAGCTACAACGGAGTGCGCCTGCTCCAACCCGAGACCGTTGGCCTGATGACGCGCGCGCACGTCGCCTCGGGCGTGCTCGCCGAAGAAGACATCGAGGGGCTGGGCTGGGGCCTGGGTATGGCGGTAGTGGTTGACCCCGACGCCACCATCATGACCGACCGCAAGGGCGACTTCTGGTGGTCGGGATACTTCGGGACGACGTTCATAGTCAGCCCCACCACGGGGCTGGTGGGCGTTGTGCTCGCCCAGGACCAGCCGGGCCCGTACAGCGGCCGGCCCTACCCGGTTTATATCGCCCAGTCTTTCGCCTTCTTCGGGTTGTAACGCCAGCGGGCTTGCGTGCGCGCGGCCCGCGACTATCGTCATCCCCCTGCTGGAGGTAACCGGATGCAACTGCCTGAACAACACCGTCGTTTTCTCCTGGTCGACCAGGGCAGGTGATGCGCCCTGCGTATTTAAAACTCGACTGCTATGCTACTCCTCCACAATCACAGTGGAGCAGTCATGCCTGTCAGTAAAGAACTTCAAGCAATCATCGATGCCATACCTTCCGATTTTGCCGATCCAGCGGCTGACTACAATGCCGTGCGCAAAATGTTCGCCCCATTCCACGGCCATCCTGTCGGTGATGATTTACGAATTACGATAACGGAGTACGGCGGCGTTCGTTGCGGCGAGTACGAGTTGGAGGAACACGAAAGCAACCGGATAGTATTCCATTGCCATGGTGGTGCTTTCGTCTCTACCCCGCTTGATGAGTACCATTTCTACGCCGAAATCATTGCACGCCAGACTGGTTGCAGGGTAGTAATGCCTGACTATCGGCTGGCTCCAGAGTACCCCTACCCAGCCGCAGCTGACGACTGCTTCAAGTCCTACCGTGGTCTACTGGACAGTGGCGTAAATCCAGACGACGTCATACTGCTGGGGGAATCCTGCGGCGGCAGCCTCGCGGTAGGATTACTGTTGCAGCTGCGAGAGAAGAACCTGCCGATGCCGGCTTGCTTAGTATCACTGACAGGCTGGTTTGACCTGTCTGTCTCTGGAGAATCAGTAGATGGCCGAGATCCGTTCTTGACCCCGGAGTGGGTTCGCAATCGAGGTCGAGATTACGTGGCAGGGAAAATGAACCTCAATGATCCACGCGTGTCGCCAGCATTTGCTGATTTGAGCGACCTACCTCCCATGTATTTGCAGATAGGTCAGTTCGATACAGTCCGCGAAGGGGCAATTTCACTTGCCATCAACGCCCTGCGTTCGGGCGTGGAGGTCACCATGGAGAGCTGGCCTGGCATGATCCAGGGCTGGCATGGCCTGGTGAATGCGGGAGTACCGGAGGCTACTGCTGCGTGGGCAAAAATTCGTGGCTACATACTGGACAGGACAAGGATGTAAAGAGGGGCTGGTTAACTGAAGGGACGGGGATAGAAATGTGACTGAAATAGAATCGCAAATATTACGACTCAATGACCTTGAAGATATCAAGGGCCTCGTTCATCGATATGCACACTGTATCTGGCAGGAAAAACCACTGGAGGCCGCCGATCTTTTTTCTGATGATGGCATTATCGATTTTGGACCTTATGGTGGGCGAGTTTCGGGACGTGAGAAGCTGCGGTCCCTGTTGCAAGAAAAAGTTGAAGAGCAGTGGTTACAACCTTTCGTCCACAATCACCTGATTGATCTCGACGGTGATAAGGCAAGTGGATATGTCTATATCGATTTGCGCAGCCAAACTGAAGGCGGCTGTATGATCGGGTCCGGGTATTACGAAGACGACTACGTGCGTATTGACGGTCAGTGGAAGTTTAAGTGTCGTGCCGTGCACATGGAGTACCTGGTGCCCGCAGGCACGTCATGGAGTCGGGCAACCGATTAAAGCCGGGCGCGCCCTGAAGCCAGGTTAGCCCTATACATTTACGCCAGGTTATTTTTACAAATTTTCCCTTCTGTCATAACAAGCTGCAGTTTGTCCTGGTCTCCCAGGACGCTGATATCCTCGCTGGGGTCTCCGTTGATCACGAGTAAATCGGCTATTTTACCCGTGCTGATTGTGCCCAGTTCTTTTCCCATATTCATGGATTCTGCTGGATGCCTGGTTGCCCAGCGGATGACGTCCAATTCAGCTACTCCGCAATCGACGTAGAGTTGCATCTCTTTATGATAGTCACCGTGGGGTGTCATCGCCGTACCCCAGTCATCACCAATCATGAACTTTGCACCGGCACGGGCGGCCAGCGGCAGCATCCGGCACATATTGTCAAAGTCCTGCTGCATGACCTCGAAAAACGGCTGGTCGATGGTGCCGTCGCCCTGGGCGCTCACGGTTTCGAGAATGGCTTTCAGCAGGTAGACGCTGGGACAGACGAATGTGTCGCTTTCAACGATACGGTCAATACACTCCACATCGAGTTGGTCGACGTGATCCAGGATGTCGACACCCGCGTCGATACAATCGAGAATGGCCTGTTTGCCGGTAACGTGAGAGCGAATCAGTTTACCCCGTTGGTGCGTGGCTTCGACTGCTGCAGTGAGTTCATCGGCGTTCATGGAAAGAAAGCTTGAGCCGTAGAGCAGTGCGTGGCCACTGTCGTTGAATATCTTGATGACCTCTGCTCCCTCCAGGATCTCCCGACGCACACCTTTGCGAAACTCGTCAGGGCCGTCACAAATGCGTTGCGCACCCATACTGGTGAGGCCCCACCAGGAATACTCCGGTAAATCGTTAGAGTCACCGGTGGTGATAAGCCATCGTCCGGAAGCAAAGATACGGGGTCCTTCGACAATACCATCTGCGATTGCCATTTTTAGCTGCGCATCCAACGCGGCTCCGGTGGCGGCCCCAATGACGCTGGTGAACCCGCAATCCAAAGCCAATTTTGCCTGGGTGGAAGCGAGCAGCATCAGGTAGCCGGGGGGTTGTTCCAGTCCAACCGGCAGGCACTTGAAATCCAGGCCCTTGTAGGAACCATGCCAATGAGCCTGAAACATGCCTGGCATAAGGGTGCGACCATCCAATGCAAACTGTTGGTCACTCGGGTCCAACCTGGCAGTAGTGTCGTCGCCGACATAAACCAGGCGGCCTCCATCGACAATTACGGTCTGGCCTGGCTGCGCAGGATGATCCCCATCCAATAGCCTGGCATTTGTAAAAACGATTCGACTCACGGTAATTCCTTCGCACGGCCAAGCCGTGCTGTTAGTGTATTATTAACTCGGTATAGGGTGAAACTGTCTTACCAGACAGGTTTTTGGCGTTACTAGTGTCACTCTTGAAGCCTGTCAGCCGGGGAGCGAAAGAACGTGAAAGAACAGGATTGGGTGGAAGATATTTTCTCGGCGTGGGCACGGGAATTTCCCGACGAGGATACCACCGCGCTCAAAACCATGACACGGTTGGCTCGGCTGGATCTGCTTCTCGCTACTTTCCAGCAGCAATGCTTGTCTCCCCTGGACCTGGTCATGAGTGACTTTATGGTGCTTGCGTCCCTGAGACGACTGGGCGCACCCTACCAGGCTACGCCCAGTACGCTGTATAACGTCATGGAGCGTTCTTCGGGGGGGATGACCAAGATGATCAAGAGGCTGGAGTCCATGGAGTTGGTAGAGCGATTACCTGATCCCGCCGATGGCAGGGGTAGCCTGGTGCGCTTGACCAAACGTGGTTTCGATATCCACGGTAAGGCATTTCATCGCTTTGTTGAGGGCTCAAACGCACTACTGGAGGATGCCTCTGTGACACGAGGCAAGACGTTGGACCGCTCATTGCAATTCCTGGTGCGAGCCTTTGAGGATTACCAGCGGGGTTAACCTCGAAAGCTCGCACCCGTTTGCCGAATGCTTACCTGGTATTTGATAAACCAAAATTTCCCGTAAACCCAGATCCCCGCGCTATCCTCTCGCTACCGGGTGCAATATCCCAAGGCTAGTTGTGCTGCGCGCGCAGGACGGCCTCGGCTTCCCGTGCCAGGTCGTTCACCTTGTTGAGGCTCTCGGTGATTGCTGGGGTATCCAGTGTGGAGGCCAGCCTGGCACCACCTGCGAAACGTAGCATTTCAGGTAGGCGCGTTGCGAGTTGATTCAGAGTCCAGGTCAGCATGTCGCCCAAGGCTGCCCGGTCGTAATCGACGATGGTTTGCTTTTCGCCGCTCGGCTCAATGTAGTGATAGTGTGGCTCTCGCTCGAACATATCAAAGCGAAGGTATTCGTGGCCATCATCGCTGCCGAAGATGTGGATAGAAACACCGTTGTCCTCCACGGCCACGCCCTGGGTTGCCGCCTGTATTACGTCCATGTCGTCACCCGTATAGTGGGTGGCGAGTTCCGCATCATCAAGCAGGCGGTATTCCACGCCTATACGTAACGTGCCGGCTTCAACATAGGTGGTATGTTCTTTATTGGGCGGGATGGGTGCGATGTGGTAAACAGTGCCGGTCATGTTTCTACTCTTCCACTTCTATGAAGTCGGTGGGCATGTGGCTGTCAGGAAAACGATAAAAATCCAATGCATTGTCCCAGAGTATCTTGCGCTTGCTTTGATCGGTCAGACGCTCCTGGCTCAGGAATTCCTCTACCGCGTGGGGGTAACTGGAATCGGGGTGGGGAAAGTCGGTTTCGAATAGTATGCGCTCGTCACCTAGCTCTTCAATAGCATGGTAAACGAGATGCTCGTCTGGTTCCGTGGTGACAAAGCAGTTGCGTTTAAAGTACTCGATGGGCGCTTTGGTGCACTGGGGAGTTTCCAGCCACCCGGCCAATTCAACATGCTCTTCAATGCGATGCAGCCAGGCGGGTACCCAGGCGGAGCCTGCTTCCATATAGGCCACTCTTAATCGGGGAAAGCGTTCGTACACACCATTGACAATCATCGCCAGCATAGCCATTTGCGCCTCCATCTGGTGTACGCAGGTGTGCCACTCAACGAAGCTGTCGAAGCGTTCGCTACTGGCAGAATAGCCATTCAGGCCCATAAACTCATGGGTGGCAAAACTGACGTCCAGGTCCTGCAGGATTTCCCACAAGGGGTCGTAGTACGGATCGCCGAGGGTACGCTTGTTAAATGGATTTGGACGCGCCCAGAAGCATCGGGTACCGAGGTGTTCGTAGGCGTAGCGAACTTCTTCCACTGCCCGGGTAATATCGTTCAACGGTACCGGGCCGGCGGTGAGGATTAGTCCGCCGGAAGTGTCGCGCATTTCTTCTCCCCAGCGACTATAGGCTCGGGCCATGGCAGCTTGCAGGTCGGGGTCGATGCCCTCCAGCCACATGTCGTAGCCGGGACCGTAGAGTACGGCCAGATCGACTCCCTCACGACGCATGGCAGCAGCGGTACTTGGGCCATCGAACTGCTTATCAATGACCTCGCCAAAGCGTTTGCGCATCTCATCAGTGCTCCAGCGCACCGCTTCTTGCTGACGGCCGTAGAGCGTTTTGTGACTCTGGGTATAACGGCCATCGACGGTGGCTGGACGAAAGCGGTCCATACCTTCAAAGGGTTGCTTCCAGGAAACGCGGTGCTGGTATTTTTTATCGAGGAAGCGTTCCCAAAGGTTCTTTGGTTCGATCACGTGGGCGTCGGCGTCGAACACCTTTAAACCGTTGCGCATAGGTATGTCTCCATCACTGCCTGGTACAAACTTCTCTGTTTGTAGTAAACCTCAATATATCTTTCCAGCAAGATATATATTCAGGGTACGGTATTGGCAAGCTGATGCCTCCCGACCGCAGAAACCTAGCTCCCGGCTTCAAGCACCCGCCCTACTCCATTCGGCGAACGCACTGATCCTGGGATTCCGATAGTGATCTGCGGATACCAGGTGCCGCCCAGGATTGAATAAATTGTAGACGGCGGGCTTGCGTGCGCGCGGCCCGCGACTATCGTCATCCCTCTGCTGGAGGTACCCGGGTGCAACTGTCTGAACAACACCGTCGTTTTCTTTTGGTCGACCAGGGCATCGGCCCGACGATTTTTAACTTCCTCCTCAACGGGTTGATCGTGTGGGCGTTGTTCAGGGGGGCGGAGAACGTACCGCTGTGGGGTGAACAGAGCGTTGGTGTTGACCTGCTGGCCACGGGATTCATCCTGCCCTTTCTGACCTGCGTCATAGTAAGCGCGCTGGTCTCGCGACAGGTAAAGTCGGGCAAGGTTTCCCCGCTACCCGACCAACAGTTTCCCCACTCGCGCTGGTTCGAGCGTTCTGTTCCAAGGCGCGGCCTGTTTCTCGGTGTACTGGGAGTTGTCTTTGGCGCGGTGCCGGTAGTGTGGGCCCTCACCCTCGGCCAGGCTCAACCGTTCAGCGTAGACTCCTTCGTGCTGTTCAAGGCCGTGTGGGCGGCCATGCTTGCGGCCGTGGTTACTCCGATCATCGGCTGGTGGGCGCTGGCGAACGCTTCGCGCGAGGGGATAACCGCCGAACCGCGTGCCCAGGATGCGCAGTAAGCAATGAAAATGTCCGTAGACTTCCGCACCCGGACAGACGGCGAGCCTGCCGCCTTTGACCCCGGGAAGTTTTTTTCCGACCAGCTTCCGGCTGCACTCGAAGCCAACCATGAACTGGTCATGCCCGGGGCGAGCCTGCTCGGGCTGCGACCGATCACCATCGAAAGCGGCGGCGATGCGTGGTCGCTTTCGTGGGACAGCGACCGGGTCGTAGTGCAAGCGGGTCCGGCCCGGGGGGCCGCTCGCGTCAAGTTCAAGGACGATCAACTGGCCGGGCTTGTCCGCGACCAGTTCACGCCCATAACCTTCATGGTCTCAGGCGCGCTCGACATGCCCGAGGGCAACATCGGGCACCTGCTCGACTGGTGGCTTGTGCTGCGCGGCGCGCTCGACTCACGAACCCTTCACACACCGGGAGCGGTCTCCTTCGTTGACCGGCAGGGAGAAGCACTGGACCTGCACCGAGCCTTCGGTCCCGACGATCCAGTTGACGAGATGTCATGGTTCCTTCACGAGGCCGGCTACCTGCACATCACTGGCATGTTCGGGGAAAAAGAAATGGCGCGCATTGCCAGCGAGATGGACCTTGCCCGGCCTTCGTACGAGGAAGGCGACGGGCGAAGCTGGTGGGCCACCACCGGGGACGGCAAACGGCAGCTGGTGCGCATGCAGGCTTTTGACGAACGGTCCGAGGGCGCGGCGGAACTGCTACAGAACGATCGTTTTCTGAGTATAGGCGGTATTACCGGCGATGGTCACGTACACGCGGGGCTGGAGAACAACCGCATCGAGGCCCTGGTCAAACCCATTGGCGTCGTCGAGGGAATATCCGACGTTCCGTGGCACAAGGACTGCAGCCTGGGGCGGCACAGCTACGAGTGCTGCAGCCTGACGGTGGGGATCTCGGTCACCGGCGCCGACTCGGACTCGGGGCAACTACGGGTCACCGCCGGTTCGCACCGGGCACTGTTATGGCCTTCGCTCATCGGTCCCGGCAACCACGACCTGCCCGAAATCGACCTGCCCACCCGTACCGGCGACATCACGGCCCACCTCAGCTGCACGTTGCACATGAGCCAGCCCCCGGCTAAGCGCGAGCGGCGGGTGATGTATACGGGGTTCCGCTTCTCCGAAGCGGTATCTCCCGAAAAGGCCGCGGCCCGCGCGCGCCTGCGCGAGGTTCGGGAGGGAGCATACACCACGGTCTCCCAGGAACCGGCCCTCGGGGAAACAGCCGTGGAGGACTGACCCGGCCCGGATATCGCCTGGCCCCGGTGTTCAACCCTTGAGTACCACCTGCGGAGACGGCACTATCTCCACCGGAAGCCGACCGGCACCCCGACAACAGTGAGTGACGATAACAAGAACAAGACACCCGACGCATTGCTGGCGGCACTGGGCAGGGTCGTGGGCGTGGCTACCGAGCCGCGCGTGACCCGCGACGACGTCAACCAGGCCATGATACGGCACTGGTGCGACGCCATGACCGATCACAACCCGGTGTACACCGACCCCGCGTTCGCGGCCGAAAGCGTGCACGGCGGCATAGTCGCGCCACCGGCCATGCTGGACACCTGGTCCATGCCCGGCCTCGCGCCGCGGCCACGACAGGAATCATCCAGCGGCGAGGAAGCCGGCATGGTGCC